>CALXNI010000038.1 GCA_944389715.1 uncultured Clostridia bacterium
GTCGCACCCCTGGGCGACCCTTAAATATTGATATGCGGGTCGCCGTGGGCGGCGACCCCTACAACGTTTGCAATTATTTTGTTTCGGGCGGACACAAGGCCCGCCCCCTACAACATTTGCAATAAATTTGATATGTTTTTACGGGCGATTAAAATCGCCCCTACAACGTCTGCAATTAATTCCTAATCTCCAATCTCTAACCTCTAATCTCTAAACAACAAATTACAATTTTTCTTCTTTAATTAATGTATATGAACTTTTTACTTAAAAAGACTTGTTTTTTTAAGCTTTTTATAGGATAATATATATGTATGAATATGTATTAATTGGGGGATTAAATGTGAAATATATAGATAAATTTTTAAAACTACTAAAAACTGATAGAAATACATTCTTTACATATGTTTTAACGTTATTTACAGCTTATATAATAGTTGATAGAGTTGTTGAATTATTAATTTTGTTTTTTACTGGTATGTCAGTTTCCTATTGGGGACCTATAAAATATACTTTAGCAATGGCTTGTCCAATTTTTGCTTTTTTGTTTTCTTATCCATCAAAGCTCTGCAAAACAAATCAAAATAAAAAATCGTTTTTTTGTGCCTACTGTATCTGTTTATATGTTATAGGAATATCGGCAGTTGTACAATGGATTAACCATTTTGCTTGGATAGGAATTTTATCACTTCCAAATTATGAAGTAATAATTACAGAGTTTTCTGATTTAATAATAAATGCTTTTACTGCGGTTTCAGTATATATACCACTTATAACTTTCTACAAATTAATACTTTGGTTAAATAGAACAGTTAATGACCCAATATTCCCAAACAATTATGTAGAATCTATTGAAGATTTTCAAGGCATAGATATATCAGCACCTGATGGAACAACAGGTCCTTATAGTTTGGAAATAGAAATCTGCAAAGATAGAGATTCTGGAAAATCTGTAAAAATACTTGAAAATAGAAGATTTCAACCAACTATTGTGATAGGTCCTTCTGGCACTGGTAAAACATCAATGATAATGGAACCTATGATTGCAAGAGATATAGAGAAAAAATACTTTTTTAGAGAAGTTTCAAAAGAAATGGGTTATACTGCATTAAAAACAAATATAGCTTATTTAAATAAGCCATATGATAATCAGTATTTAAATAAAAACTTTAATTTAAATATGCTTACACCTGTTGAGGGAAAAGAAACTGTATATAAAGCATATATGAACAAAATGATTTCTGAAATTACTCCTAATGGAGAAATTATATATAAAAATTTTGGTATAACAGTAGTCACTCCTGATGCAGACCATATAGATAAAGTAAAAGAAGTTGCAAAATGCTTTGACATTCCAGTTATAGAAATAGATCCAACAAAACCAGACTCAATTGGTCTTAATCCGTTTATAATTGGAGATCCTGCATTATGTGGTTTAATTATATCGTTAGTAATTAGGGGATTATTTTCACCAGGACTTGCAACAGCAGAGCTTGCATATTCAGAAGATGTTGCAACACAAGCTACTCAAAATTTGGTAATGTTATTAAAAGTAATGTATCCTAAAATGCATGATGGCTTAATGCCTAACTTAGAGGACTTATTAAAATGTTTTAACGATTTTGATATGGTTCAAGAAATGTGTGAAGAGCTAAAAAAAGATGAAGATCTTTCTAAAACATATGAATTACAATTAGATTATTTTAAACAAAACTTTTATAAAGATTCTATTGGAAGACAAGATATGCACAAGCATATACATTTTGCCTCTTCAACATTAGATATACTTTTAAGAGCTGCACAGGCTAGAAATATTATATGCAATAGATTTAATAACATGGACTTTAATGATGTAATAAATAATGGAAAAATTGTTTTGCTTTCTACAAGGCCATATGAAATAGGAGGAACAGCACATAAGGGATTTGGAAAATTCTTTTTAAATCTTATGATGTGTTCTGTTGAAAATAATAGAGCAAAAGTAAAAAATAGACTTCCTCACTTTTTGTATGTAGATGACTTTGATCAGTATTCTCCTTGTGACTTTACAGATATGTATACAATATATCGTAAATTCAAGATAGGTACTATATTTGCATCACAAAATTTATCACTTATGGGAGGAATATCAGATCCTGCTATACAAACATTGCTTTCAAATGCAACAACTAAAATAACATTTGGTAATAATACACCTGAAGAAATGGATTGGTGGATGCAAGAATTTGGTAAAAGAAAAGAATGGAATGTTAGTCCAAGTTATGATAAAACTGAAGGAGAATATTCTGATAAGCTAGGTAGTCCAAAATGGGCTTGGGAAGATCACATGAAGGTTGGTAAAATCCAAGGACTTAAATTTAAAAATATTATTTATAAGGTAAAAGCTAAAAATGGAAAAAATGTTGTTGGGTTTGGTATTGTAGACTTTTTGGAAAGTAAATACAAAACTCCTCATAAATCTAAAAATTATAATTTTAGTAAATATGTTACTGCAGTAACTGATGATAAAAAAGAGGAGAAAATAAAATGGAAACCTAATAAAGTAACATTTTCTAAAGATGAAAGAGGAGATATAGATCCTGTTCAAACAGATACAACAGATAGTTCATATTTCTTTGATAATGAAGATGCGATTAGCTTTAATTTAGGAAATAGCAATAATAATAAGTAAACTGGATATTAACTTAAAAAAAGATTATAACTATTTTAACAAGTTATAATCTTTTTTGATTATCCTAATATCTTTAAATTAACTTCTTCCATTTTATATTTACCTGTTGCTTCGTCTATTTTAAATTCAACTAATGATTTATCTAATGAATCAGCATTTTGTCTTAAATCTGTTGTAAATAATAGTTTTATATTTGGTAATTCAAGCTTATTTGTTACAATAATCTTTAAAACTTCCACCATGTGCTTATTATCTTCACATACTAATACTAATTGTGGCTTTATTTCAAACCCTGAATCAAATTGTACAAAATTTTCGTAAAAATCTACATAGTATTTCATTCTATCAATAAGTTTAGTTTCCCACTCTTCTTCTCTTCTTACTGCTTCAAAAATTAAATTAATTGATTTATTATTTTTTGTTAATTTTATTCCTGCATGACATTTAAACACTTTTCCTAACTTTTTAGCAGTAAGCTGTGGTTTTACAGTAAAACTATCAAAAGCTTTTACTTTTCTTAAATATGCTATAATTACTTGATTTCCTGCTAAACGTTTTTTTATCATTCCTACAGTTTTTGTATTATCTGTAGGTTGCCATTTGCATTCAATTCCTCTCGAATTAAGTAAATATTTTCCCATTTTTTCTAAACAGTAAACTCTATAAATACATTTACCCTCTTCTCCAGTAAAGTAATATCTTGTTAAAATTTTAGATTTTACTAATTGCTCGAGTTTATTATTTAATTTATCTTGGGATTTTATATCTTCCCCTTTATTTAATAATATTTGATACATTTGCCTAGAAGTTATAAACTCAAATTGATTTACTAATTCCATTATTTTAAAATGGATATCTGATATATGTCCTATATTTATTTTGTGTATAATCTGATTCATAGAAACATATCCGTCTTTTCCATCAAAAACTTTTATTTCTCCTTCTCTTACCGCAAATGGTGATACTTCAGTTTTTATTTCGTTATCTTCTACCATAATTATGGTATCCCTCCTTTAATTCTAAAGTATGGTGACACAGATTACTCTTTGTATTTCTATACGGAGAAGCTATGTACACCGTGTTATTTAATATATGGTTTCTTGCTATCTATAATTAATAATTTAACTTTTTTCTTTTCTGGAATAATTCTTTTTATATATACTTCTAAATTACTTCCATATTCAATATTTTCTTTATAGTCAGCAAGTCCTATTAAATTAGGCTTTAGTTCAACAAATATTCCATTTTTTCTTTTTTCGGTTTCTCTTGCTATTCCTGTAACAGTCATTCCTTCTTTAAAATCTTTTATATTGTCTTCCCAAGTTCCATACATCTCTTTGTAACTTAAAATTACTCTATTTGTTTTTCTATCTATTGATTTTATCACAATTTTTATTTTTTGTCCAATTTTAAATCTTTCGTAAGGAGATTTTATTCTTGCAACAGATATATCTTCTATATGTACTAGCCCTACAATACCTCCACCTATCTCTACAAATGCCCCATATGGCCTAATGTTTTTTACAATTCCATATACTATCATTCCTTCTTTTAAATCATTTTTCATCCATTTGATAGCTTCTTTTCCTACTGCCTTTCTAGATAGTATTACAGTATCTTTTTTACTAATATCTTTTACTTTAAACTGAACAAATTTATTTATTTTACTTGTACATATATTGGGTTTTGGAAACCCTGTTTCGTCTACATTTAATGCTTCTATTTCTTCTCTTGGTATAATACCAGTTAAATTGTTCCCTAAATCTAAATATAAATTATAGTTGCTATCGCATCTGGTTACCTTTGCCTGCATAATATTTCCATTTATAGCAGCTAAATTTAATTCTTGCATAGAAAATGCTCTATTTACATCATTCCATCCCTCTGGAATAAATTTTTGATTATATTCCATATAACATTTTCTCCTTTTCTTTTGTATATATTAATTTTATATATAATTTATCTTTTTGTAAATATATTATATTTAAATTCTTGAAGATAAATTGTAATTTGTGTGGGTAAATTTATTTTAAAATCTGTAGGGGTCGCACCCCTGGGCGACCCTTAAATATGCGGGTCGCCGTGGGCGGCGACCCCTACAACATTTGCAATAAATTTGCTGTTTGCGGACGGGTGTGGAACCCCGCCCCTACAGCCAAATACCAAATTCCAAAAACAAAATACAATTTTACAAATTACAATTTATATTCCAGATTTTAATTGCGCTACTTCTTTTTTGCTTAAATATCTCCATTCTCCTATTTTTAAATCTTTTACTGTAATGTTTCCAATTTTGCTTCTATGAAGACTTATTACTTTTTTATTTATTGCCTCACACATTTTTCTAATTTGTCTATTTTTTCCCTCATGAATTGTAATTTGAAATCTACTTACATTTTTTTCTTCATCTATTTTAAGTATTTTTACATCTGCTTTACTTGTTATAAATCCTCCTATATCAACACCATTTTGTAATTTTTGTATATCCTCTTTCTCTAATCTTCCTATTACTGTTACATTATAGGTTTTACTAATTTCATGTTTTGGATGCGTTATTTTATATACAAAATCTCCATCATTGCTTAAAATTATTGCTCCTGATGTATACATATCAAGCCTTCCTACTGGTACTAGCCTTTTATTTTTTATATTTACTAAATCAAGTACCGTTTTTCTATTAAATTGATCTTTTACTGTGGTAACATAGTCTATAGGTTTATTTAATAAGATATATGTATATTCTTTTTTTTCATTTACAATCTCTTTTCCATTATATTCTACTTTATCTACATTTGGTTTTATTTTTGTTCCCAGTTCTGCAACTTTCCCATTTACTTTTACTTTTCCTTGCACTATAAACTCTTCGCACTTTCTTCTTGATGCAATACCATTCTCTGCTAAAAATTTTTGAAGTCTTATTTCTTCTTCCATAATATTTCCTTTCATATAAATTGTAATTTGTATTATTAAATTTATTTTAAAATCTGTAGGGGTCGCACCCCTGGGCGACCCTTAAATATTGATATGCGGGTCGCCGTGGGCGGCGCCCCCTACAACATTTGCAATTATTTTGTTTTTTTCGGGCGGGTGTGGAACCCCGCCCCTACATTTTAAATTCTAATCTCCAACCTCTAACCTCTAGTCTATACTCAACAAATTACAATTTATCTAATTCTTTTAATACGTTTTCAAAATATTCTGGTAATGGGGCTTCAAATTTCACCTTTTTTTTTGTTGTAGGGTGTATAAATTCTAAACTACTTGCATGTAACATCTGACCTGTAACATTAAAAGGATTTTTTCCATTTGAATATACTGTATCCCCTACTATTGGATGTCCTATTTCAGACATGTGTACTCTTATTTGATGTGTTCTTCCAGTTTTAATTTTTACCTCTATATATGTAAAATCTTTATACCTTTTTATAACATTAAATTCTGTTATAGCTTCTTTTCCTTTTTTATCTACTGCCATTTTTTTTCTATCTTTGGAACTTCTTCCTATTGGCATATTTATAATTGCACTATTTTCTTTTATTACACCTCTTACTAAAGCAAGATATACTTTTTTTACTTCTCTATTTTTTATCTGATTACTTATATCTATATGAGTCTTGTCATTTTTTGCAATTATTACAAGTCCAGAAGTATCCTTATCAATTCTATGGACTATTCCTGGCCTTATTTTTCCTCCTATCCCAGATAGACTGTCTTTACATTTTTCCATAACTGCATTTACTAATGTTCCATCAGGGTTACCATTTCCTGGATGCACTACAATACCTTTTTCCTTATTTATAATTAATAAATCCTTATCTTCATATATAATATCTAAAGGCATTTTTTGTGGTAATATATCTATTTCTTGTGGCTTTTCCTTATTTATTGTTATTATATCTCCCTCAATTACTTTATACGAAGTTCGTACTTTTTTTTGATTAACTAAGATATTTCCTTCTTCTATCATTCTTTGAATAGCAGTTCTTGATATATCTTCTTCTATTGAATTTACTATTTTATCTAATCTAATTCCTTGTTCGCTTTTATTTATATTATATTCTTTCATTTATTTCTCCTGTAAATTGTAATTTAGCGGTGAGAGGTGAGATTTTAGGGACAGTCTTCGCAGGCTTTGCCCTAATTTCACACTTCCCACATCCCACTTCTCACTTCTCATTCAAATTACAATTTTTTTCTCTCTTTTATTACATTAATTATTAATTGTATTACAATAATTGCACAACCTATTGTTACGCATACATCTGCTATATTAAATACTGGATATTTAAATAATGGATTTATATCTATATAATCTATTACATATCCTCTAAAAATTCTATCTATAAGATTTCCTAGCCCTCCTGCTATAATTAGACACATAGAAGTTAATGTACCGAAAATTTATTTCATTTGCTTTTGAAATTATAAATTTAGCAAGTAATGTAATTACAATAATATTAACTATAATAAACATTATTGTACTATTACTTCCTATTCCAAAAGCTCCTCCAGTGTTTTCTACATATGTTAAATTTAATAAATTGTCAAATATTATTATGCTAGATTTGTAGAGCTTGTCTATTACAAATATTTTTACTAATTGATCCACAAATATCGTTATTAGAATTATTGATATTGCTATTAATATTCTTTTATTAATTTTTAATTTTACTTTTATTTTACAAACCTACTTTCTTTCATATATACAGAAATAATCATCTTCATAAAGTAAAGTATATTTTTCTGTGTTTTGTTTTATAAATGTTCTTAGCTTTGCATCTTTATACATTATTAAATGTGTGATACCATATTTATCTAAAGTTTCTTCTATTTTATCATTATTTACACCTGATATATTTAAGAAATCTGTAAATATATTTACTCCTTCATTAAACTCTGGAGAATATAAATCAGCTCTCGAATCTATAAACACTGGTATTCCTCTAAATAATAAATAACTGCCATAATTGTACTCATTATATAATCTTATATTGTTAACATCTAAGTTGTTTAAAATATAATCTGCTGCCTCTACTGGATAACTACTCTCATTTATGAAATTGTCTTTTATTTTTGGTTTGTATTCTACTATACTTATTATTAGTACTAAGCAAATTGTTGTTATCATTCCAGTTATTTTAGTCATTTTTTTCTCTACTTTTTTACATCCTTGTGGATCATATTTATTAAACATTGAACAAACTAATCTATTTAGTATAAATGCACATATTATTATAAAAATAGATTCTTGTCTTCTTGAATAAAATGTTAAAAATATTAATCCTCCTAGCATAAATAAATCGCATAATCTAATTTTTGTATCAGTAAACATAAGTATAGCTATAAAAAGTACTAATACACTCATAAAATTAAGATTATTTACTAAAGTTAGTGGCAAATGCTCTGAAATATTTTGTGTAGTGTTCCCTTGCATTGTTTTTATTAAATAAGTATATGGAGTATCTCCAAGTGGGGTAAGTAATCCAGTAAATAAACATATTATCATTATTATAATTAAAAATTTTATATTATCATTTTTTGTAATTTTTACTTTATATGCATTTTTACTATATTTTTCTCTTCTCTTAAGAAGTTCTTTGTTTCTTTCCTCTAACTTAGAAATCTTATTTGATATCTTCTCTGTTTCTTCTTGACTATCTTTTTTTGTAATTTCTTTATGAAGTCTTTTAATTTTTATTTTATTAATACTAATACTGCTATGTGATAAAAGGTAAATCATATATTCTCCAATATATGGCAAGTACAATACAAAGTAAAAGGGAAATACAGCAACATGCACATTTGCTATAATTATTGGTATGATTACTAAACCTATAGCATATCTTTTCTTTTTTGTTGATAAAAACTGCTCTATAAAATAAATTGTAAGTACAAATAGTATAAATGTAACTAATTGTGCTCTTGCAGCAATAAAATCTTTTAAAAGATATATTGCTCCTATTGTTATTAAAAATGATGTAAGATTATTTTTAGTTAATTTTACATTAGTAGCATATATTATTATTCCTAAAGTAATAGCAAGCACAATTGTTGATATATATATACCTACTTGTCCACCAATGCTATATATTAAATAAATACCTACATCATAAGCCCAATGAGGATAGGTATAATCTAAATCATGGAATGAAAATGGATCTTTCATGTCTATTCCATTTTGAACAATATGTTCTCCTATTTTTATTGTATAAAATGTATCATTTTGAAGTGTAACTGGTGATATTGCAAAACAAAATATTGCAATTAGTATAATAGCCATAATATTAAATCTTATTTTTGTCTTATCTATTTTTTTATTTTCTTCTTCCATTTTTATTCTCCTATTTTGTAAAATATATGTTGTAATTTGTGTGATTAAATTGGTTCCTTATTGTGTAGGGGCTGGCGTCCTCGACAGCCCGATAATTATTAATTTCAACACGGGTCGCCGGGGACGTCGACCCCTACAACATTTGCAATTAATTTTGTTTTCTCGGTCGGACACAAGGCCCGCCCCTACAATGTTTGCAATAAATTTCGTGTTTTTCGGACGGCAGATTGCCGTCCCTACATTTTTAAATTCTAATCTCCAACCTCTAACCTCTAATCTCTAGACAACAAATTACAATTTATATATTATCATATTTAAAATTTTCTTACAACTATTTTATTTATTATTGTTTTTTTATATTATTTTGATATAATTATGTTATTAAGTTGGTGATTATTTATGATTTTAAAATGTATTACTTTAAATATGTGTCACGGAGAAGGATTAGACCGGTAAAATAGATGTTAGAAGACAAGCTATATTGCTGAGAAAATATAAACCAGATATAATTTTTCTGCAAGAAATTGATATGTATACAAAACGTGCTTATAATAAAAATCAATTGTATACCTTTAGTAAATATACTGGTCTTAATTTTAGAGCAATGGGCACAAACATAAAATATAAACATGGTTTTTATGGTGATGGTATTCTTTCTAAATTTCCTATTGAGTATTCAGCAAATTATCTTTCTCCTCTTACAAATTCTTCCCATGAACAAAGAGGTATTCTATGTAACAAAATATCTTTTGGAAATACAAAAATAAATGTATTTTCACTTCATATGTCTACTTTCGAAGACGAAAGAATTTTAACTTCAAAGGAGCTGCTTAGAATAACATCTAAAATTAATAAAAATGAGTCTATAATAATTGGTGGAGATTTTAATGTTGGCATTAAAAAAATAGGAAACCATAAATATTCATTTGAATTAAAAGAAAAATATTTAGAATATGAAATATTAAAAGAAAAGTTTAAATCCATTAATAACACAGAAATCACCTGGCATTCTCCAGAAGCCAATGGTTGTATAGATTCGTTTTTTTATTCTAAAAACTTACAGCTATTAAAACATGAAACTATTAAAACAGATATATCTGATCATTATCCTGTTTATGTAGAATTCCTAATTTAGCAAATTGTAATTTGAGAAACGAATGGGGACAGACCCCTTTTGTTTCATTTGTTCTCATAATTCGATTACACAACGCGATTGCAACTTTATGAAACAAAAGGGGTCTGTCCCCATTCGTTTCTCAAATTCAATTTTTAAAATAAATACAAAAAAACAGACCAGCGAATTGCTGATCTATTTATATTTGTTTTAAATTGCTTCTGCCTCATTATTTTCTTCTTCATTTTCTTTTTTGTCTATTACTTCTAAACTTCCAATAGATACTTCATATGCTACTCTTTGTTCTACTCTGCCATCTTCATATTTTTTCTCATATATTCTGCTTTGTACTCTTCCTACTACTTTAACTTCTGTTCCAATTTCCATATTTTCGCAAAATCTTGCATTTCTTCCCCATGCTATACATGGAATATAATCTGACTTATTATATGCTCTATTAACTGCAAGTAATAAATCTGCAATTTCTCTTCCGAATGGAGTTTGTCTATATATTGGTTTTTTGCATATATATCCAGTTAACACAACTTCATTTGAATTCTTTTCTTTTGATTCTACTAATTCTTCTTTATATTCCATAATATCTTTTGCAAATACTGTTAGAACTAATCTATTTCTCTCATTTTCATAACTATTGTAAGATCTAAATTGCCCTTCTATAACTACCTTTTTGCCTATATCTAAATCAAAATTTGCAATTAGTCTCTCTGATATAGTAATTGGAATAATATCTTCATTTCCGCTTAAACGTGGCACCTCAAGATTAAATAAATAAAAACTTTCTCCATAAATTTCGTGACTAAATGTTTTTTCACTAATAATTTTACCTATTAAGACTAGATAATTATTTTCTGTGTAATTTGTAATCAATTTAATTTCCTCCCTTTTGTTTTTCTATAGTATTTTATTCACTGCCTTCGTATTTTAGAATACTAATTTTTTCCACTTAACGATACTATTATACCACTTTTTGGAAGGTTTGTCTACATAAAAAGGTGAAATAATTTATTTTTTTATTTCTAGCACTTTATATTTTACTACTCCTCCTGGAGTTTCAGCCTCTACCACTTGGTTTTTCTTTGCACCAAGTAAAGCTGAACCAATTGGAGATTCATTAGATATTTTGTTTTGAGATAAGTCTACTTCTGTAGATCCAACAATAGTATATTCTAATTCTTCGTTATATTCCATATCTAAAATTTTAACTTTATTTCCAACTTGCACTGTTTTTGTATCAATTTCAGACTCATCTATAATTCTTGCATATCTTAATTTATTTTCTAGTTCTGCTATTTTAATTTCGTTAGAAGCTTGTGCGTTTTTTGCTTCATCATATTCAGAATTTTCAGATAAATCTCCAAAGCCTAAAGCTACTTTTATACGTTCTGAAATTTCTGTTCTTTTTTCTGTTTTAAGATATTCTAATTCTTTTTCTAAATTATCATATCCTTCTTGTGTTAATAATACTTCTTTTTCTTCCATTTTGCATTACCCCTTTATACTTATTTAGTTTAATTATATTACTCCACTATTATAATTTTGTCAATAGATTTAAATAAAATATATGTTATTGTAACTCTCTGTCCTTTATATATCCATTATTTCCTATTAATTTTAATATTTTTATTTTATCTTTAGTTATTAATTCTCTTGCCTTATATAAGTTGTATTGGTATATTAAACTTTCATATACTACTTCGTTTTGAAATCCTTCTAATTTATATTTTTTAGGCAAATTTATTTTAAAATAATTTATATTTATTCCATTAAACTTTTTACTTTTTATCAATATCTTATCAAAAATATTTACAATAATTGCTTTATCATAAATTTTGTACTGATTTATTAACTCTGTTGAAAAATCTAAGTTTAATATAATCTCTGACTTTAAAAGACTTGTCTTTTTATTATTTGATACATTTATTATTATTCCAAATTCATCATAAAGATAATTCTCAATATTTTTGCATTTATTTATATGATTAGTAATAATATTTAATGTTTTAACATTTTTTGCAATATGTATAATTAATTCTTTATTTATATCATTAAAATCATTAACTAATATAGAAATATTGCTTAATTTTATATCTTTCTTTTTTCTTTTTAATACATACTCTATTACTTCAAACGTTAAACATTTAAATAGATACCTACCATTTAATATATTTATATTTTCTCTATATAAATTATTTTTTAGCTCTTGTATTGTATCTAAGTATTTAGATACAACTACATTATTTGCGCCATCTTTCTCTAGGTTTTTTATAATCTTTTTTGATAACTTATTTGCCCTATATGTAGTTATATTCTTACCAGCAAAAATCGGTAAATAATATATTGTTTTTCCTTGACTATTATCTATATTAATAATATTAAAAAAACTTTTTATTTTTAATATAAATCTTTTTACAAAATCACATGTGTCTTCAGCTTCTTTTATAAATATAATTTTCAATTCACTCACCTAAATATAATTTTTTTATATTATATTTAGTCAGGCCCCATATTATTACCATCTATATATTATTTTCTGTTTGGTTTGTTGTATTGTTATTATATATATATTCTTCTTCGTCTTCGTAATTAAAAGTAATTTCTTCATTATTTAAAACATATTCTTGTGTTACTTGTTCTGTATTTTTTGCCTTTATGGTTACTGTTATAACTGATTTTCCGTCAATAATATTATTGCTAAATTTGCATGCTTCTATATTTTCTGCTAATTTAATATTTGCGTTAGTTTCGATTAAATATATAGCATTCTCATCCTCAATAAAACTATATTTTTTACCTGTTGAAAATGTAATTTCATTATCACTAATGCTAATAATTTTATTTCCTTGTTTTTTTACTTCTTGTAAAAAATATATATTAAAGTTATTAATTTCAGCAATTTCTGTTCCTTCTTGATTAATTTCTTTAATGCCACTTTGAAAATTTGATGTAACAGTTGCAAGAACGGCAAGTGCAATAAAAATTAATACAATATAAATTGCCAATGATGCTAAGGTTACTCCTTTTTCTGATTTCATTATTTCACCCTCTATCCTCTTTAGTTTAAATAAAATTCATTAAAAGTAGTATATTGCTTAATATTGGCGTCCCCACACAACAAACTCTTTTGCATCTTTTCCACAACATACACATTTATCATATACATGCTCTTTTTTAAATGGTATACATCTTGAGTGTGCTCCTGTTAGTTCTTTTATTTTATCCTCGCATTCTTCTGACCCACACCACATTGCTTTTACATATCCTTGATTTTCATTTATATTTTTTATAAATTCATCCATATTTGTTGCAACTGTTGTTTTTTGTAACATTCTTTCTTTGCATTCATTAAACATATTTTCTTGAATTTTCTCTAATATTTCTTTTAATGCACAATCTATTTTATCTAATTTTACAGTTGTTTTTTCTCCAGTATCACGCCTTACAAAAATACATTGATTATTTTCTATATCTCTTGGACCAATTTCTATCCTAATAGGTACGCCTCTCATTTCCCAGTCATTAAATTTGTAACCAGGTGTGTAATTTTCTCTTATATCTATTTCAATTCTAAAGTTTTCATTTAATTTTTTATATAATTCTTCTGCTTTTTCTTTTACGCCCTCTTTTTGCATTGCTATTGGAACTATAACAGCTTGAATTGGTGCAACTCTTGGTGGCAATTTTAATCCTCTATTGTCTCCATGTGCCATTATAACTCCACCAATTAATCTTGTACTAATTCCCCAAGAGGTTTGGTATGCATATTCTTCTTTTCCTTCTCTATTTTGGAATTTAACATCAAATGGTTTTGTAAAATTTTGGCCAAAATAATGGCTAGTACCAGATTGAAGGGCTCTTCCGGTCATGCATTAAAGTTTCAACAGTGTATGTTTCTACTGCTCCTGCAAATTTTTCCTTTTCTGTTTTTCTTCCTTTTATTACTGGTATTGCTAAAAGTTCCTCTATAACTTCTGCATAGGTATCTAACATTTTTAATGTTAAATTTTTTGCCTCTTCTGCTGTTTCGTGTACTGTATGCCCTTCTTGCCATAAAAATTCCCTTGAACGCAAAAATGGTCTTGTTTCTTTTTCCCATCTTAAAACATTACACCATTGGTTATAAATCATTGGCAAATCTCTCCATGATTTTACCCATTTTGAATAAAGCACTGAAAACATTGTTTCAGATGTAGGTCTTATACAAAGTTTTTCTTCTAGCTTCTCTTGTCCTCCTTGTGTTACCCATGCTACTTCAGGTGCAAATCCTTCTACATGCTCCTTTTCTTTATTTAATAAACTTTCTGGTATTAATACTGGAAGATAAATATTTTTTACTCCAATTTTTTTAAATTTATTGTCCGCATATTTTTGTATATTCTCCCATATAGCATACCCATATGGTTTTATTGCAATACATCCTTTAGTATCTGTATAATCAGCTAAATCTGCTTTTAATACAATATCTGTATACCATTTGGCAAAATCATCTTCTATGTTTGTAATTTCTTTAACAAAATCATTATTATTTTTACTCATTATTATTCCTCCTCATTTTGTTTATCACCATTTTTAACTGTTATCGGGGGATGGAGCCTCAACTTCATTTTCGCTTATATAATTTTTCTCTTCTTTTTCTTCTATTATTTCGTCTATTACTATTTGTTCATTTTCGTCTATCTTATATTTTGGAAGCTCTGGCAATTCTTCTAAACTAGAAATTCCAAACATTTTTAAAAATTCTTTTGTTGTAGAATAAATAGTTGGCCTTCCAGGAGCATCTAATCTTCCAACTTCTTCTATTAAGTTATACTCTAAAAGCTTATATATTGTTCCATCAGAGTTTACTCCTCTTATTTGCTCTATTTCTGCCCTTGTTATTTTCGGATTATATGCAATTATAGATAAAGTTTCTAATGCTGCTGCAGATAAACTTGGCTTTGCTCTATTGTCAAATATTGGATATATATAATCATAATATTCTTTTTTAGAACATAACTGATACCCATTATCTACTTTAATTATCTCTATTCCCCTATTTTGTTCTATATACTCATTTTTCATATTTTGCATAATGTTATCTATATCTTCATTACTAAGTTCTAATATAGCCATAAGTTCCTTTGTTTCTACAACTCTTCCTGCTGAAAAAAGTATAGCTTCTATTATTGATTTAATCTTATCTATCTCCACTTTTTCTCTCCATATCATATAATTTAATAATATATATTATTGCATTTATAGCTTAAAAAGTCAATGTTTTGACATTCTAATTTTTTTATGGTACTATTAAAATGTATTATAGAATGAGAGGTGATATCATATGTCAGAAGATATCAAAAACGAAAAAAAGAAAATTGAAATTGTTACTGGAGATGGAACAAATTTAGATTTTTCTCCTGTTTATGAGCACTTAAATGCTGTAAAGCCAAAAACTAAAGATAAAGAAGAAAAAAAGAAAAAAATTATTATTCCGGAAGTAAAAGATAAAAAATAGATTAAATAATTGAAGACATCAATAAACGGTTTTATGGAAAAGTAAATGGTAGTGGTTCAAATTTGGAAACATTAAAGGAACTTATTCAAGCATAACTAAATCGCAAGCAACAATTGCTTGCGATTTTAATTTGGTAGCGAAGATGTGATTCGAACACATGACCTACCGGGTATGAACCGGTTGCTCTAGCCAACTGAGCTACTTCGCCATATGAAACTTTTACTATTATAATAAGTTTAACCAATTTTGTCAATAAAAAACAGAAAATTTTTAAGATTTTCTGTTTGTAAAATTTTATTTTATGTTTCTCCTAATATTTTTTGTTTTCCCTTTTTATTATTTCCTCTTTTTTTAGCATTAACCTGTGCTCTCTCTTCATTTACTCTTGCTTTAGGAACAAATCCCCCTTGTTCATGTACTTTTTCCTGAACTTTTTTTATTTCTTCTACTTCTTTTATTACAGTTGCATTTATATCTGTTCCATCTGGTATATCTGGTTCTCCTAATCTTTCCCAGCCATTTTTTATTCCATTAATTATTTTTGATAAAATATTTTTATTACCCATATATCTAATTCTTAATTGCTTAAGAACTTTTCACCTCTTTATATAAAATTACATAAATCTATATATAGTTTACCATAAATGGCCTGATTTGTCAAATTTCTAGTTCATGTAATCTTTAAGTTTCTTACTCCTACTAGGATGTCTTAATTTTCTTAATGCTTTTGCTTCTATTTGTCTTATTCTTTCACGTGTTACCATAAATTCACGTCCAACTTCTTCAAGTGTTCTTGCTCTTCCATCTTCTAATCCAAATCTTAATTTTAATACTTTTGCTTCTCTTGGTGTTAATGTATTCATTACTTCTTCTAATTGCTCTTTTAAAAGTGTATATGCTGCAGAGTCTTGTGGTGCAGGACTATCTTCATCTTGTATAAAGTCTCCTAAATGACTGTCATCTTCTTCACCTATTGGAGTTTCTAATGATACTGGATCTTGTGCAATTTTTTGAATTTCCATTACTTTTTCTACTGGTATTTCCATTTCTTCTGCTATTTCTTCTGGTGTTGGCTCACGTCCTAATTGTTGAAGTAAATGTCTTGATGTCCTTATTAGTTTATTAATTGTTTCTACCATATGTACTGGTATTCTAATTGTTCTTGCTTGGTCAGCAATTGCTCTTGTGATTGCTTGTCTTATCCACCATGTAGCATAGGTGCTAAACTTGTAACCTTTTTTATAATCAAATTTTTCTACTGCTTTAATAAGTCCCATATTTCCTTCTTGAATTAAATCTAAAAATAGCATTCCTCTACCAACATATTTTTTTGCTATGCTTACTACTAATCTTAAATTAGATTCTGCAAGCTTTTGTTTTGCTTCTTCGTCTCCATCTATAACTTTTTTTGCAAGCTCTAACTCTTCCTCAAATGTTAAAAGTGGTATTTTACCAATTTCTCTTAAATACATTCTAACAGGATCATCTATATTAATACCATCAAAGTTCATGGTATTTATATCTTCTAGTTTTAAATTCTCTACTTCTTCTAAATCTTCTATATCAGGTTCTTCTAAATCGTCTTTTAATACATCTACTCCAAATTCTTCAAAAGCATCAAATACTTTATCTATTTGTTCTGGATTAATATCTTCTAGTTGACTTGCTAATTCTCCATAAGTTATTTGTCCTTTTTCTTTTGCTTTTTTTAGAATATCTTGGACTTTTTTATTTGTATCTTCTGGTACTTTTACTTCTTCCTTTTCTTCGACTTTATTTTTTTTATTTTCTTTTGCCCTTTTATTGTTACTTTTTAGTTCTTCAATTATTTCTTCATTATCTTTTTTTGCTTTTCCCATTTTATTGTACCCTCCTTCAAAATTCACTAACGTGAGTTTTGTATTATTAACTCTTCAAATTTGGATATTTTTAATTACTTAATTTGAGCTAATTTTATTATTATATCTTGTAACTCTTTTTCTAAACTCTCTGATTCATGAAGTCCTAAGTTTACATTATTTAAACTATTAATTATTTCTTTTTTTCTATTAAGTAATCTTTCTTTTTGATAATTTTTTATTAAATCCTCTATTGCTTTCTTATCATTTTTAATCTCATAGTCATCTGCCATTATGCCAGTTATTATACTTATAATTTCTTCATCTTCGTTAAATTTTTCTAATATGTTATTTATATTACTATTTCCTTTTTCAAATTCTTCATACAGGCTTTTTACAATTTTTTTGTTTTGCTCACTTTTAAAATCCTCTGGTGACAATATGTTTTTTATTTGCTCATATACCTCTTCTTTTCCATTAAGCAACAAACCAATAATTATATTTTCTCTTTTTATTAATGCCTCTGGTATAGTTTCCTTTTTTTTTGTAACAGTTCTTACAAACTTGCTTTCCAGAGTTTTTTTCCCTTGATTTTTTGAATAATTTAATTTATTTATCTCTGCATATATAGCTTCTTTAGAAATATTATAATCCATTGAAATTTTATCTATATATATTTCTTGTTCTATTCTATTATCTACTGTACTTACTAATTTTGCTACTTCGTTTAAAAATTTAATTTTGTCATTAGTATTCTCTAAATTTAAATCCTTTTTTAATACTTTTACTTTAAATTCAATTAAAGATATTGCTTTATCTATAAGATTATTAAATCTTCCATTTCCGTATTTTATAACATATTCGTCTGGATCTTTTGCACCCTCCATCTGTAAAATTCTTATGTCACAACCTAAATTATTTAGTATCTCAAGACCTCTTAGAGTTGCGGCTTGTCCTGCTGCATCTGAATCATAAGAGATTATTATTTTCTGTGCATATTTTCTAAGTAACCTTCCCTGAGCTTCTGTAAGGGCTGTACCACAAGATGCAACTACGTTTTCTATGCCCCTTTGATGAAGTGATACAACATCCATATAACCTTCTACTATAAGTAATTTTTCTAAATTAGAGTTTTTTGCAATATTTAATCCATATAAATTTCTTGCCTTACTATATACAATATTTTCTGGTGAGTTTATATATTTAGGAAGTGAATCATCAAGTACTCTCCCACCAAATGCAATATAACGATTTCTTACATCTTGAATTGGAAATATCAGTCTGTTTCTAAATCTATCTACAAAATTATTTCCCATTTTGTTTACTAAATCTGATGCTAATATTTCTTCGTCTGTAAATCCCTTAGTCTTTAAAAATTTATATAAATTACTATTATTTTCTGCATATCCTATTGTATATGCTTTTAAAGTTTTATTATCTAATTTTCTCTTTTTTACATATTCTTGTGCTAATTTTGAAGTAGGTTTATATAAGGCTTCATGATAAAATAAAGCAGCAATCTTATTTATTTCGTAAACTTTTTCTTTAAGTTCTTGTCTTTTATTATCAACAGTTCCTTCTATTGTAGGCAAATTTATTCCTGCTCTTTCTGCTAATATTTCTAAACTTTCTCTAAAATCTACATTTTCTATTTTACTTATAAAATGGATTACATTTCCGTCCTACTCCACATCCAAAGCAATGAAATATTTGTTTATCTGGTGAGACAGAAAAAGAAGGTGTTTTTTCTTTATGGAAAGGGCACAATCCAAAAAAGTTTCTACCACTTCTTTTTAGAATTACATATTGTGATATTATATCTACTATATCGTTACTATTTTTTATATCTTCTATTAATTCCTCACTATAATGCACCATTTTTTTACGCCTTTCTTTTACATAATTATATTATTCGACAGCTACTTTTGAAATCCTTTATTTTATTAAATATGAAAAATCTTGCTACTACTCATACTAAAATTCAAAAATATAGAGTATGTAGAGCTGTAACCTTGTTTCCTCCTGTTCTTCGAAGAAATTACTAAAATATGAATTATAAGATGTTAAAAACATAAATTTATCCATAATGTCAAAAAAATCCTAATTTAATTAGGATTTTTTTAGAAAATTGCTATATATTAATTTTGAGTTCCGTTAAATGGAATGAATTTTTTAACTACATTATCTGGAGTAGCAGTTGCAATATTTTTGCTATATTCTGTAAACGAATTATTTATAGTATTATTAACTAGTTCTTCCATTTCATCTTTACTAGAATTCTCAGCAAGTGTAAGTTCGCTAACTAAAATTTGTTTTGCATTTAATAGCATTTTCTTTTCTCCTGTAGAAAGTCCTTTTTCTTTTTGCTTGAAACTTAAGTTTCTAACAACATCTGCCACCTCATATACGTCTCCGCTTTTCATTTTTTCCATATTATCTCTATATCTTTTATTCCAGTTTGAATCCATTTGTGTCGAATCAGTTTCTAAAACTTTAAAAACTTTTCCTGCTGTTTCTTTATCTATAATATCTCTTACACCAATTCCTTCCGCTTTTGCTGTAGGTACCATAACTTTTACTTCACCTGGCATTTTTATTATGTAATATGATTGTTTTTCTCCCAAAATATCCTTTTCCTCAATGCCTTCTATTGTTCCTGCTCCGTGCATTGGATATACTACTTTATCACCAATATTAAACATTTAAGTCACTCCTTTTCTAGTCATTTTTTACTTCATCGACCTTTTTTATTATACCATAATTTTCATATTAAGTCAAAGGATTTTTTGGTATATTTTACATAATTTTTTTAATGATTTGTTGAACCAAATCCACCTGTTCTTTCTCCATTTGCAGTATCATTATCTGTTATTAAATATTTTTGGAATATTCCCTGTCCAATTCTCTCTCCTTTTTTTATATGAATATCTTCATCTTTAAAATTATAAAAAGCAAACATAATGTGTCCATCGTTATCTGGATTTTCATAGTAGTCGCTATCTACTACTCCTATACTATTTGCTAAGATTAACCCTTTCTTTCCTGGATTAGAACTTCTATTTGCAAGTATTAACACTTCATCCGAACCCATATATGCCTTCAGTCCTGTTTTTACAAGTGTTGGTTTTTGTCCTAGTTTAAATGCTGGCACTATGCAATCTTCTGCCGCTTCTATGTCATATCCAGCTGAATTTTTAGTTGATCTCTTTGGTAAGTTTATTTGTGACTCCTCAAATCCCTTTGCTATTTCAAATCCACGTTTTTTTTCCATATTCTCTTTACCTCTTTCTTTTATCTATAATTCTTTTATATTATATATTTTTTGACAGCTAGTGTCAATTAATAATATTTATACATATAATAATATAACAATAAGAAGGCAAATTGGAATTTGTAGAACAGGGAAAAAGGGGTCAGACCCCTATTTCCCTATTCTCAATAATTCTTTATTTAGATAAAATATCAATATTCCAATAGGGAAATAGGGGTCTGACCCCTTTTTCCCTGTTCTACAAATTCCAATTTATCGTTTAATATTTGGAGGTTTCAATATAATGATAGATACATCTTTAGATAAATTAGATATAGATAAATCGGCTACAATTTCTACTCTTAATTGCAATGGAAATTTAAGAAGAAGGTTATTAGATTTAGGTATGGTTAGTGGAACTAATATAAAAGCGATTCTTAAGAGTCCTATGGGTAATCCAATTGCCTATGAGGTAAGGGGAACTACAATTGCTTTGAGAAAAGAGGATTCAAAATTGATTAGCATTTCTTTAAGCCAATAGGAACAGGAAATTTTGGCACATCCTTTTTTATTAAATTTAGTCATAAAAATTGGAATTTGTATTATTAAATTTATTTTAAAATCTGTAGGGGTCGCACCCCTGGGCGACCCTTAAATATTGATATGCGGGTCGCCGTGGGCGGCGACCCCTACAACATTTGCAATTATTTTGTT
>CALXNI010000039.1 GCA_944389715.1 uncultured Clostridia bacterium
CGCCCCTACAACATTTGCAATAAATTTCGTATTTTTCGGACGGCAGATTGCCGTCCCTACATTTTTAAATTTTAATCTCCAACATCTAACCTCTAATCTCTAAACAACAAATAACAATTTATCTCACTGTCTAATTGTAGACTTTTCCTAAATTCTATGATATAATACTTCACGAATTAAAATAATTGTGTGGAAGAGGTACATTTATGGGATTTTTTGATAAATTAAAAAATGGGCTTGGAAAAACAAGAAATTCTCTAAACGATAAAATTAATAACGTTTTTAGTACTTTTAGAAAAGTAGATGAAGAGCTATTAGAAGAGCTAGAAGAAATACTTATAATGTCTGATATAGGAGTAGATACTTCAGTAGAAATAATATCTAAATTAAGAAACAGAATAAAAAAAGAAAAAATTGAAAATGAAGAAGATGTAAAAAAAGCATTAAAAGAAGAAATGCAAAAAATTTTAGATGAGGTAGATAACGGATTAGACTTATCTAAAAAGCCAACAGTAATATTAGTAGTTGGTGTAAATGGAGTTCGGAAAAACAACATCTATTGGTAAAATTGCAAATAGAATAAAAAAAGAAGGAAAAGAAGTAATAATTGCAGCAGCAGATACATTTAGAGCAGCAGCAGTAGAACAAGTGGAAATATGGGCTAATCGTAGTAATTCTAAAATAGTTAAAAGAGAAGAAGGCACAGATCCGGCTTCTGTTGTATACGAAGCAATACAAGAACTAAAAAATGATGATGCAGATGTTTTAATATGTGATACAGCAGGAAGATTACATAATAAAAAATATTTAATGGACGAGCTTTTAAAAATAAAAAAAGTAATAGACAAAGAATTGCCAGAAGCAAAAAAAGAAGTACTTTTAGTATTAGATGCAACAACAGGACAAAATGCAATAGCACAAGTAAAAGCATTTAAAGAAACAGTAGATATTACAGGCTTAATACTTACAAAATTAGATGGAACAGCAAAAGGACGGAGTTGTTATAGGAATAGTTGCAGAAAATAAAATACCAGTAAAATTTATAGGAATTGGAGAACAAATAGACGATATGGAAATCTTTAATTCAAAAGACTTTGTGGACGCAATACTATAAAAGAGTTTAAAAAAGCTAAAATATTGGCATAATTAATTCACAGTAGGGACATTCCTCAATCCATGAGAAATACCTGTGACTGAGGTTTGTGCCTATACAATAAAAACAGGAGGATAATATGAAGAAAAACAATAAAAGAATTATATTAGTAATTACATTTTTAATTTTATTTGCAATTTATCTTGCAATCACATTAAGAGGAGAATATTTAAAAACATTAGAAATAGGCGAACAATTTTTAGAAGTATTCAAACAAAATATAAAATATAGAGCAACTATAGTTTTAATTAATTTTGTAGTGTTATACATTTTAACATATATAACAACACGATTTATAAAAAGAGGATTAAAAAAGTTTTTTGATGACGAAAAAAAAGAAATGCCAAAACTTCCAAATAAATCTATATGTTTAATATTTAGTGTGATAGTTAGCATGATTACTTCTAATCTAATAATAGAAAAGGCTATGCTTGCAATAAATAGTACATGGTTTGGAAAGTCAGATCCAATTTTTAATTTAGATATAGGGTATTATATTTTTCAAAAACCATTTATAGAAACAATAATAATATACTTTATTGCATTAGTTGCGGTATATTCAATATATGTGGCAGTTTATTATATAATTGCATTTAATGTTTATTTTGAAAAAGGAATAGATCCAAAGATATTGAAAAAAAATACATTTATAAAGCATATAATTACTAACATCATATTAATAGTTATTGGACTTTCAGCAATTACTCTTTTGAATGTACAAGATGTTGTTTGCGATAAGTTTTTGGATTTACCAAGTGGCGAAAGTCTTAATGGTGCGGGACTTATAGAGTCAACAATTAAAGTATGGGGATATAGAATTTTTGCATTAGTTATTTTAATATGTTCAATTTTGGCAATTAATAGTTTTAAAAAGGAAAAATTTAAATCAGTAATGATATGCCTAAGTTCAATTCCAATATATCTAGTTTTATTATTTGTAGTTATGTTAGGATTTGATTTAATTTATGTTAACAAAAACGAATTAGATAAAGAAAAAATATACATAGAGAATAATATTGCATTTACTAAAGATGCTTATGATATAAATATTGACGAAATAGAAATACAAAATAGTGGAACAATATCAAATACAGATATTCAAGAAAATCAAGATGTGATAGACAATATTAATTTACTAAATGAAGATACAATATTGGAAAATTTGGCACAATACCAAACAAATTCGGGATATTATTCATACAAAGTTGCAAAACCAGGTTTATATAACATAGAAGGAAAAGATGAATTAGTATATGTAAGTCCAAGAGAAATAATCAGTAATGACACAAGAACCTATAACAATAAAACTTATGAATATACACATGGATATGGAGCAATAATTACATCTGCAAGTAGTGTAGATGAAAATGGAAATGTACAGTATATACAAAGCGAATTTTCTGGTGATGATAATAAAGTAAATATAACAGAACCAAGAATATACTTTGGGCTAGAAACCAATGAGCCAATTGTAACTAATGCAAAGAATAAACAAGAATATGATTATCCTTTAACTAGTACAACAAGTGCAACTAATGTATATAATGGAGAAGCAGGACTTAACCTTAATTTTATAGATAGATTTATTTTAGGTTTGAAGGAAGGAAATTTAGGAATAGCTTTTTCGGGAAATGTTACAAAAGATAGTAAAATAATTACAACAAGAAATATTATAGAAAGAGCAAAAACTATAATGCCATATTTAAAATATGACGAAGAGCCATATATGGTAATTACAGACGAAGGAAAACTGATGTGGGTATTAGATGCATATACAACGTCAAATAATTATCCATATTCTCAAGAGACTATTATAGAATACGAAGGAATAAGAGAAAAAATAAATTATATTAGAAATTCTGTAAAAGTCTTAATTGATCCATATAATGGAACAACAAAATTTTATATAACAGATAGCACGGATCCTATAGTTGCTGCATACAAAAAAATGTATCCGGGACTATTTGAAGAAGAAGAAATTCCAGAAGATATAGCAGAGCATATAGTATATTCTAAATATTTATATAAAATACAAGCTCAAATGTTAGAAAAATATCACAACATTCAATCAGAAGTTTTATATAGAGAAGATGATGTTTGGGATGCATGTAAAGAAAATACTACAAGAACTACAAGTACAGCAACGGGTACAGAAATAGAGCCATATTATACTATGGTAAAAACTGTTGATAGTAATTCTGCAAAATTAGGATTAGTAATACCTTATACAATTTTAGAAAAGCAGAACATTATTTCATATTTAGTTGCAACAAGTGATGAACAAAACAACAAAAAATTGACATTATATAAATTTAAAACAGAAAATGCTATACTTGGTACAACACAATTAGATACGCTAGTAGAACAAGATGAACAAATTTCAAAAGAATTAAATACTTTAAATACATCAGGAACAAATATAGAAAAGAATATAATTGTTGTGCCAATAAATAATACTCTTCTTTATGTAGAACCAATTTATCAAGTAATGTTAAATGACGAATCACAGGTTCCATTACTTAAAAAAGTAGTAGTTGCATCAGGAAATAAAGTTGCAATTGGTAATAATTTAGAAGAAGCACTAACAAATTTATTATCACAACAAGCAATAGACATAGAAATTGTTAGTGAAAATAAAGATGAACTGATTGAACAAATTATAAATGCAAATAATAATTGGAAACAATCTAGTGCAAGTAATGACTGGGAGATGGCAGGTCAAGATATGGAAAAACTTCAACAATTAATAGGACAACTAGAAAGTATTATTGAACAAGAACAAGAAAGTGAAGAAGGAAATACTAATCAAACAGATCAAACAAATAACAACACAATAAATTCAATTGAATAAAATAAAAAAAACACCTAAAAATATATTTAGGTGTTTTTATGTTTTTTAAAAAAATAAATGAAAAAATAGATAAAATTAATAAAACTTTAGAAAAGTCTAATTTAATTGAATTTTCGTATATAATGGGTAGTAAAAAAGAAATTTTAAAAAGAAACTTAATTGCAGGAATATCAAGAGGTGTAGGAATTGGTATAGGAATAACAATTATAACAGCAATTATAATATACCTCCTTAGAAAACTAATAATGCTAAACATTCCAGTAATAGGAGATTATATAGCAGACATAGTAGAAATAGTAGAAAGAAGTAGATAGACAAAATGAGGCTGTCCCATTTTGTCTATTTTCTTTTTTGTGATATAATATTTAAGGTGATAATAATGCAAAAGATTTTAATAGTAGAAGATGATATAAAATTAAGAGAAGAATTAAAAAAGTTTTTAGATAATAACGGATATAATACGGTGATTTTAGAAAACTTTGAAAATTCAGTTCAAGGTATTTTAAATGAAAATGCAGATTTAATATTATTAGATATTAATTTACCATATTTAAATGGGGAATACATATTAAAAGAAATACGAAAAGTATCTAACGTTCCAATTATAATGGTGACTAGCAAAGATAGTGAGATTGATGAGCTTTTAAGTTTGAATTATGGAGCAGACCAATATGTTACAAAACCATATAATATTCAAATATTACTTGCTAAAATTTCTGGGCTTTTAAAAAGAACACAAAACATAGATGCAAATCAAAACAAAATAAAGTATAATGATTTTGTTTTAAATGTGTCTAAAAGCATAATAGAGAAAGATGAGAAGATAATAGAACTTACAAAAAATGAATTAAAAATTTTGCATTACCTTATTTTAAATAAAGGAAAAATAGTATCAAGAGATGAAATAATGAATTATTTATGGGATACAGAAAGCTATATAGATGATGGAACTTTAACAGTAAATATGACAAGATTAAGAGCAAAGTTAGAAGAAATAGGAGAAAAAGACTGTATTGAAACTAAGAGAGGACAAGGGTATATGTTAAAATGAGTTTTAAAAGTTTTTTAAAAAATAAATTAATTTACATTATATTAATAATATTTATTTCTATTACATCACGGAATATTACTCCTTCCATATAATATTTCGTTATATATAAAGTTATATATATGTATTATGCCAATTGTGTTATTAGCGTTATGTCTTGAGATAGAGTATTATAACAAAAACAAGTTTTATAAAGTGTTAAAAGAAAATATGGAAGAATTAGAAGAAAAATATTTGATTTCAGAAATTATTAAAAATCCTAATTTTGAAGAAGGAAAAATATTAAAAGAAACTTTGCAGGATGCAGGAAAATCTATGCTTGAAAATGTAGATAAATATAAATTTTCACAGCAAGATTATAAAGAATATATAGAATTATGGATACACGAAATAAAAATGCCAATAGCAACAAGTAAAATGATTATAGAGAATAATAAAAATGAAGTAACAAAAAGTATTGATGAAGAGATTGATAAAATAGAAAATTATACAGAGCAAGCTTTGTTTTATGCAAGAAGCAACACTGTAGAAAAAGATTATTACATAAAAAAGAGTAATTTAAAAGAAATAGTAAACAATGCCATATTAAAAAATAAAGAAACATTAATACAAAATAATATAAAGATAAAAACTCATGATTTAGATAAGGAGATTTATACAGATAGTAAATGGTGTGTATTTATATTAAACCAAATAATACAAAATTCTATTAAGTATAGCAAAAAAGAAAATAAAGAAATAGAAATTTATGCAAAAGAAGAAAAAGAAAAAGTTATTCTATATGTTAAAGACAATGGTATTGGAATAAAAAAAGGAGAAATTACAAGAGTTTTTGAAAAAGGATTTACAGGAGAAAATGGAAGAATAAATGGAAAAAAATCTACTGGAATAGGATTATACTTATGTAAAAAGTTATGTGATAAACTAGGAATTAGTTTAGAGCTAAATTCTGAAAAAGATATAGGAACAGAAGTAAGAATAGTATTTCCTAAAAGTAGTTTTATAAATGAAGCTTTGAAATAACCTTACAAAAATGTAAGGTTATTGTAATGTTAATTAATGGCATGTAATATGAAAAAGGACTAAAATGTAATTAACAAAACAGAAAGGAGAAAAGTAAATGGAAAATGTTTTAGAGGTAAAGAATGTTGAAAAATACTATGGGAATAAATCTAATTTAACTAAAGCCATAGATAATATTAGTTTTACATGTCAAAAAGGAGAATTTATAGGAATAATGGGGGCAAGTGGAAGTGGTAAAACAACTTTGCTTAATTGCATTTCTACAATAGATAGAGTAACGGCAGGAAAAATAGTTATAAATGGAAAAGATATTACAAAAAAAAATATTAAAAAGAGTTTTAAAGATTATGCAATATACTTTTTAACATTAGTTTTGGGTATAGCAATTTTTTATATGTTTAACTCATTAGACAGTCAGCAAGCAATGCTACAAGTTTCTGCTTCGACTAGAGAGCTTATACAGCTTATGATAACAATGCTTAGTTTTGTTTCTGTAATAATTGCAGTAATTTTAGGATTACTAATTGTATATGCCAACAACTTTTTAATAAATAGAAGAAAAAAAGAGTTTGGAATATACATGACACTCGGAATGGGAAGAAGACAAATTTCTAAAATACTTTTCATTGAAACAATATTTATAGGAATCATTTCATTAGCAGTAGGATTAGTAATAGGAATATTTGCATCCCAATTTATGTCTGTACTTGTTGCAAAACTTTTTGAGGCAGATATGTCTGGATATACTTTTGTATTTTCAAAAGATGCATGTATTAAAACATGTATGTACTTTGCAATTATGTATTTAGCAGTAATGATATTTAATGCATTTACAATTTCTAGATATAAACTAATAAATTTGCTAACTGCTATTAAGAAAAATGAGCAAGTAAAAATGAAAAATCCAATTGCATGCATTATAGTGTTTATAATTGCACTAGCTACTTTAATATTTTGTTACTATAAAGTAACAATTGATGCAGATTCAATTATGACAGAAGAAAAAATGTTACAAATAATTTTACTTGGAATTGTTGCAACAATACTTACATTTTGGTCTTTATCTGGATTTATCTTAAAAATAGTACAATCAAGGAAAAAAATATATTTAAAAGGAACAAATATGTTTGCATTAAGGCAGTTACACAACAAAATTAACACAACAGTTGTAAGCATGTCTGTAATATGTTTAATGCTATTCATGACAATTACAATACTTTCTTCATCACTATCTTTAAGAAATACAATGCAAAAGGATTTAATAGAAATGACCCCAGTAGATGTTAACTTATACAAACCTGCATACTTGCCAGAAGATGACGAAGATTATACCAAAGAAGCGGTAGAAGATTCTAAAAAACCAATTACACAAACTTTAGAAAATAATGGTTTTGATTTAAATAACTTAAAAGATATTGTAGAAATTCCAATATATGCAACGAATGATTTAACATGGGGAGATACTTTAGGAAGCACATTAGAAGAAGCACAAGCACAATTTAAAATGCTACAATATGATACAGCAGAGAGAATTATAAAAGTCTATGACTATAACAAAATTGCAAGACTTTATGGACAAGAAGAATACACATTAAATGATAACGAGTACATTGTTCTTTGTGATTTTGATAATATGAAGGCATTAAGAGACAAAGCACTTGCCAAAAATGAGCCAATAGAAATTTTAGGAAAAGAATATTACCCTAAATATACCAAATGCCAAAGTGGATATATAGAGATGTCTACAAGCCATATAAATACAGGGGTTATATTAGTCCCAGACAGCTGTGATTTGCAAGATACTATGACAGAAGAAATGTTCTTGGCAGCTAATTATAATGCAGACACAAAAGAAGAAAAACAAAAAATTGAAGATATATTAGCAGGTGTAGGAGATTCTGAGTTTGTACAAAAATTAAAAGATAAAGATATAGAATTAGATGGCGTAACAAAGATTAGCCTAATAGAAGCAAGTACTGGCATTGCAACAATAGTAGTGTTTATAGCAATTTATTTAGGAATTATATTTTTAATTGCAAGCTCTGCAATACTCGCATTAAAACAATTAACAGAAAGCTCAGATAATAAGCAGAGATATATAATATTAAGAAAAATAGGTGCAGATGAAAAGATGATAAACAAAGCATTATTTAGGCAAATTGGTATATTTTTCTTAATGCCACTTGTGTTTGCAATTATACATTCTATCTTCGGTATACAATTTGTTATTAAACTAATGGCAGTACTTGCAAGTAAAGAAGAATTATTACCATCTGCTATAACCACAGTTGCTGTAATTGGAATAACTTATGCATTGTACTTTATTGCAACATATTTTGGAAGCAAAAACATAATCAAAGAAGAATAAAAATATGTAGGGACGGCAAGAATGCCGTCCGCAACACAAAAAATATTGCAAAAGATGTAGGGGCGGGCCTTGTGTCCGCCCGAGAATAGCAAATTAATTGCAAACGTTGTAGGGGTTCTACCTCGGCGGTCCCCACACAAGCTCACTCGTAAAATAAAAACTATTACCCTGCGCGGACTTTAAGCGAGTGGTAGAATAATTTTATTTTATTTATAATCTTACCGAAATATAATCTTTATATCAAAATATCTCACCTCCCACTTCTCACTTTCCACTTCCAATTAAATATAAAATTAACAGAATATTGTAATAAATATTGATTACAAAAAAACTATACTGTATAATATGCACGAAATAAATTTTAAGAAAAGGGGATGCATATGGTTAAAGTCGATAACTTAAAAAAGAAATTTGTTAAATATAAAAACAAAAAAGAAAAAGAAGAGTTTTATGCAAATAACGGAATTTCTTTTGAAGCAAAAGATGGTGAAATTATAGGGATTTTAGGACCTAATGGAGCAGGAAAAACAACACTTTTGAGAATGATTGCAGGAATATTAGAACCAACAGAAGGAACAGTTAGTTTTGATAATTTAAACTATAAGAATAATGAAATAGAGATAAAGAAAAACCTTGCGTATTTATCTGGAAACACAAAATTATATGATACATTATCTACATATGAACTACTTAGAATGTGCACAGATATATATGGAGTTCCAAAAGATGTTGCAGAAAAAAGAATAAAAGAATTATCTAAAATATTAAATATGGATAGTTTTTTATATAATAAAATTGGCAACTTATCTACTGGGCAAACACAAAGGGTAAATATTGCAAGATGCCTAGTACATAATCCTAAATATTATATTTTAGATGAAGCAACAACAGGACTAGATATTATTTCTAGCCAAGTTATATTAGATTTTATTAAACAAGAAAAACAAAAAGGAAAAACAATTCTATATTCTACACATTATATGGAAGAGGCAGAAAATATCTGCGACAGAGTAATTATGATAAATAAAGGAGTTGTTATTAATTCTGGAACACCTGATAAAATAAAAGAAGATACAAAAACAACAAATTTAAGAGATGCCTTTTTTGCAATGATAGGAGGTGTTTCTTATGAAGAGTAATTTATGGAATATATTAAAAAAAGAATTAAGAGAACTATTTAGAGACAAAAAATCTCTTGCAATGATGTTAATAATTCCAATATTTATACCATTAATTATGCTTGGAATGTCGGCGTTGTTTGAATCAGAAGTGAGCAAAGATGTAAACGAGTATAATAAAATTGGATTTGCATATGAAATGACAGATACAGAAAAAGAAATAGCAAACAGTATGAATATAGAGATTATAAATGGAACAGAAGATGAATTAAAACAAAAATATGAAAATGATGAAATTTACTTATATATAACTAAAGATGGTAATAAATATATTATAAATAGCGATGCTTCAGATACAAGTGCATATGCAAAAGAATATATGACAGCATATTTTGATGCATATAAACAATTGTTACAACAACAATATTTGCAAGAAAATAATATTGAGCCAAATGATGTTTTAAATATAATTACAGTAGAAGAAAATGTATTTGAAGAAGATAACTATTTTGCAAGTTTTATAAAAAATTATGCATTTTTATTTATAATAATGGCAATAACTGTTTCTGCAACATATCCATCAACAGACACAACAGCAGGTGAAAAGGAAAGAGGAACGTTAGAAACATTATTAACATTTCCAATAAAAAGTAGAGATATTATAATAGGAAAATTCTTAGGTGTATCTTTATCTTCTATAATAACAGGATTAGTAAGTTTAGTACTTGCAATTATATCTCTTGTGATTGCACAAGATGCATTTGGAATATATGAGGGAATGGATATAATGTTTACACCAATAAGTATAGTTTTTGCTGTAATAGTAATAATTGCTTATTCAATATTTATTAGTGGACTTTGCATTTCTGTTGCAAGTACATCAAAAACATTTAAAGAAGCACAAAGTGCATTAACACCGCTAACATTTATTTCATTCTTCCCAGGAATGATAGCATTTATGATGGGAGTAGTTGGAACACCACTTCTTTCAATAATACCATTTTTAAATTATACAGTGACATTTACAGACATAAATGCTGGAAATGTAGATTTGTTAAATATTTTCTTAATGTTTGCATCAACAATAATATACATTGCTATTGTACTTGCTTATATAATAAAACAATATAAATCTGAAAAGGTATTGTTTTCAAAATAACATTTTTTGAAAAACTCTTGCATAATCTGTTTATTTATAGTAGAATATATATGTTAAAAGTTTTACCTTTTACTTAAACTAAATGAATATCCGACGTTAGTTTCAGTTTAAGGCATATTTTAGGAATAGGAGGAAAGAATAATGACAAAGGTAAGAAAACAAGAAATTATTAATACTTTTAAAAGAGATGAAAATGATACAGGTTCATCAGAAGTTCAAATAGCTCTTTTAACAGAAAGAATTAATGAATTAACTGAACATTTAAAAGTTCATAAAAAAGATAATCATTCTAGACGTGGACTTTTACAAATGGTTGGTAAAAGAAGAAACTTACTTAACTATTTAGCTAAAAAAGATTTACCAAAATATAGAGAAATAGTTGAAAAATTAAATTTAAGAAAATAATTAAAACTAAAGGGGCGGAGTGTATTTTTCCGCCCTTAAATTACGAACTGAGATGTACATCACACATCCCATTTCACACTTCAAATAAAACGTTTATTAAATACAATAATAGAAATATAGTAGCTTGTATAATGTATTTTCAAAAAATATATTATAGAGGTTACTATTTCTAGAAAATTGTATTTAAAATATATATTTTTTAGGAGGAATAATTATGTTTAAAACTTATTCAATGGAACTTGCAGGGAGAACTTTAACTATTGAAACAGGCAAAATGGCAGAACTTGCAAATGCAAACGTATTAGTAAGATACGGAGACACAGTTGTAATGGTAAATGTTACAGCATCAAAAGAACCAAGAGAAGGAATAGATTTCTTTCCTTTATCTGTAGATTATGAAGAAAAACTTTACTCAGTTGGAAAAATACCAGGTGGATTTACAAGAAGAGAAGGAAAACCTTCAGACAAAGCAATACTTACATCAAGAGTAATAGATAGACCAATAAGACCACTATTTCCAAAAGATTTTAGAAATGATGTATGCGTTGTTGCAACAGTATTATCTGTTGACCCAGATAACTCACCAGAAATATGTGCTATGATTGGTTCATCAGCAGCACTTTCAATATCTGATATACCTTTTGGAGGACCAACAGGTTCAGTATCAGTAGGATTAGTTGATGGAGAAATTGTTATAAACCCAACAGTAGGACAAAGAGCAAAGACAGATTTAACATTAACAGTTGCTGGAACTAAAGAAAAAATAGCAATGATAGAAGCAGGTGCAAATGAGATTCCAAACTCATTGATGTTAGAAGCTATAAAAAAAGGACATGAAGAAATAAAAAGAATTTGTGATTTTATATCTGAAATAAAAGCAGAAATTGGAAAACCAAAAATGGAATATAAATCATTTGAAGTAGACCATGATGTATATGAAGAAATAGAAAGCAATTTTGAAGAAAGAATGTACCAAGATGTACAAGCTCAAGATAAAGAAGTGCGTGACGCTAATATGGATAAATTAGCAGAAGACGTAAATAATTATTTTGTAGAAAAATATGGAGAAGAAAAGGCAGAAGAAGTAAAGCAAGATGTTGCAGATAGCTTATATAAATTAGAGAAAAAATGCGTTAGAAAAATGATATTTGAAGAACATAAAAGACCTGACGGAAGGGCAATAGATGAGATAAGACCTCTTTCTTGCGAAGTTGGTTTACTTCCTAGAACACATGGTAGTGCAATGTTTACAAGGGGACAAACTCAAGTATTATCTGTTGCAACACTTGGAATGGTAAATGAAGAACAAAAATTAGATGGATTAGATGAAGAAGATCATAAAAGATATATACATCAATACAATTTTCCTTCATATAGTGTTGGAGAAGCAAGACCATCGCGTGGACCAGGAAGAAGAGAAATAGGACACGGAGCACTTGCTGAAAGAGCATTAGTTCCAGTAATTCCATCAGAAGAGGAATTTCCTTATACAATAAGAGTTGTATCAGAAGTATTGTCATCTAATGGTTCAACATCACAAGCAAGTATTTGTGGAAGTACACTTGCTTTAATGGATGCTGGAGTTCCAATTAAAAATCCAGTAGCAGGTATTTCAACAGGAATGGTATCTAACCCAGATGACCCAGACGATTATGTTATGCTTACAGATATTCAAGGTTTAGAAGATTTTTTCGTAGTTATGGACTTTATAGTTGGTGGTACAAAAAATGGAATAACAGCAATTCAAGTGGATATAAAAGTTGACGGTCTAACATATAAAGTAATAGAAGAAGCTTTTGAAAGAACAGAAAAAGCAAGAAAATATATATTAGACGAAATAATGCTAAAACAAATAGCTGAGCCAAGAAAAGAATTATCTAAATATGCACCTAAAATTACTACAATGACAATCGATCCAGAAAAAATTAAGGATGTAATAGGAAAAGGTGGAGAAACAATTAATAAAATAATAGACGAAACAGGTGTAAAAATAGATATAGAAGAAGACGGAAGAGTATTTATATATACAGAAAATTCAGAAAAGGCAAAAAAAGCACAAAAAATTATAGAAGATATAACAAGAGAAATAGAGGTAGGAGAAATCTATGAAGGAACAGTTACAAAAATAATGCCATTTGGAGCATTTATGGATTTAGGTGGAGGAAAAGAAGGCTTGCTTCATATTTCAAAAATATCAGATAAAAGAGTAGAAAAAGTAGAAGATGTATTAAAAGAAGGAGACACGTTCCTTGTAAAAGTAATAGATATAGATAATCAAGGGAAAATAAGTTTAAGTAAAAAAGGATTAGGAATAGAAGAAACAGAAGAATAAAATTATGTTGTATGGGTGGAATTTATTTCCGCCCGTTTTTAATCTAATAGGAAACTTCTCATTTCCTATTAGATTAAAAAGGCTATAATCGCCAGTGCCTTTAGGATTTCCTCCTTACAGTCGGAAACCTAAATCGGCATGAACAAAGGGCGACAAAGGTCGCTTTGTTCTGTCACAATAAATTTATTAAGATTTTATTAAATTATTGCAAAATCTTTTAGAAAATAGTATAATAGAAAAGGTGACAAAATATTATATAATGTAAGGGCAAGCAAAACTTGTTCAATATTTTAAAAAGTGAGGTAAAGAATGGAATATTTATATATACTACAACAAGCATTAGTATGGATTATAACAATATTTTGGTTATATAATATAGTAATTAGTGCATGTTCATTAGTAAAATTAAAAGATAAACCATTATTAACAAACAAACAACATAAATTCATGGCATTAATACCAGCACATAATGAGGCAGCTGTTGTTGGAAATCTTGTAGAAAGTTTAAAAAATCAAAATTATCCTAAAGATTTACTCGATATATATGTAATTGCGGATAATTGCACAGACAATACAGCTGAAGTTGCTAGAGACGCTGGAGCAATAGTGTATGAAAGATTTGATGCAACAAAGAAAACAAAAGGTTTTGCAATGCAATGGTTTTTAAACAAAATGAATGAGCAAGGTGCAGAATATGATGCAATGTGTGTTTTTGATGCAGATAATGTTGCAATGCCAGATTTTATTTCAGCCATGAATAAAAAACTTTGCCAAGGGGAAGAAGTAGTTCAGGGATATAGAGACATAAAAAACCCAACAGATTCTTGGATATCTGCAGGTTATGCATTATTCTATTGGACAATGCATAGATTTTATCACTTAGCAAGATATAACTTAGGACTATCTCCATTATTAAATGGTACAGGATTTATGGTAAAATATGATATTATAAAAGAAGAAGGATGGAATACAAAAACTTTAACAGAAGATATTGAATTTTCATTAATGAATATAGCAAAAGGTAGAAAATTAGGTTGGGCAACAGATGCAATAGTATATGATGAACAACCTCTTGAATATAAACAATCTTGGACACAAAGAATGAGATGGTCAGTAGGGCATATACAATGTGTTAAATACTATTTAAAAGATTTAGCAAAAGGTGTAAAAGACCATAAAACACTAATGAATTTTGATGGGTTACTTTATTTAATGGGTATGCCAATGCTTATAATAACATTAGGGCTATTGTTAGTAAACCTTGCAATATATGCAGGAAATGGAATGACAACAGCAGCATTAATATGGAATTATGCAAGATATATAGGAGCAACATTCTTACTTCCACCACTTACAGCAATACTTATAATGTGGCTTGATAAAAGACCAATTAAGCCAATGCTTAAAGGAATACTATGTTATCCATTATTCTTAGGTTCTTGGATATTAATAAATATAAAGGCATTAATTAAACCAGATACAACATGGACAAAAATTGAACATACAAGAAGTGTAAAGGTAAGTGAATTAGATAATAAAGTAAAAGTTTAAAAAATAAATAAAAAAATGGTTATATATGCATATAGCCATTTTTTTTGTTGACTAAAATAAATTGTAATTTGTTGTCTAGAGATTAGAGGTTAGAGGTTGGAGATTAGAAATTAATTGCAGACGTTGTAGGGGCGATTTTAATCGCCCGCAAAAACATATCAAATTTATTACAAATAGTCAGTCGTAGGGGGCGGGCCTTGTGTCCGCTCGAAACAAAATAATTGCAAATGTTGTAGGGGTCGCCGCCCATGGCGACCCGCATATCAATATTTAAGGGTCGCCCTGGGGTGCGACCCCTACAGATTTAAAATTAATTTAATCACACAAATTACAATTTACAAATTAAATGGTGACATTATCGAGATTAAATGATATAATCTATTAAAATTAAATTTGGAGTGAATTATTATGATTATAGATAAATTTATAGAAAGTAAAATAAAAACATATGCGTTTGTTGGACCTTCACGGCACAGGGAAAAGCTACAGAGCACAAATGGTGGCAAATGAAAAAAATATAAATTATATAATAGATGATGGACTTCTTATAAAAGAAAATGAAGTAATAGCTGGAGTGTCTGCAAAAAAAGCAGCAACAAAGATAGAAACAGTAAGAAAAGCATTATTTAACAATCCTGAAGAAGCAAGAGAAATAAAAAATGCATTTATAAAATATAGACCAGAAAGTATATTAATATTAGGCACATCAGATAATATGATAAAAAAAATAAGGGAAAATTTAGGATTACCTGAACTTACAGAAACTATATATATAACAGATGTTGCAACAGAAGAAGAAATGCAAGAAGCAAAAAGAATAAGGCAAACTCAAGGAAAACATGTAATACCAGTTCCAACATTTGAAATTAAAAAAGATTTTTCAGGATTTATTTTGGATCCACTTCAAATTTTCAAATCAAAAGGCAAAGATTCAAAGCCATATATATCAGAAAAATCAATAATAAGGCCAACATTTAGTTATTTAGGTAATTTTAAAATTTCAGATACTGTATTTAGGCAAATAATAGAGTACTTAGCAAAAAAAACAAATTCTATATATAAAGTAAATAGAGTAAGAATAGATAAAATTGGAGATAACGAAGGAATATCAATTTATATGGAAGTAACTATTGTATATGGATACAATGTAGTTGATGAACTAAGGAGTTTTAAAAAGAAATGTAAAAGAGAAATAGAAAATTTAACTGCAATGAATATTGAAACAATAGATATAGTTGCAAAAGGAATATACGTACCAGAAGAGAAAGAATAACAATTCTAGGGACTTTCATCCTTTTGCCGCAGGACAAAAGAGGACTGTTCTGAACCGTACGAGAAGTGAGAAGTGGGATGTGGGAAGTGCAAAATTAGGGTAAAGCCTACGAAGTCTAGTAATAAAAAGCACACCTCACACTTCACACCTCGCACATCTTAATTTTATAATTTAAATAATAAAAAGGTAAAGGAGTTAAAATATGAGTTTTATAGTAGGAATTGATGGGCCAGCAGGTAGTGGAAAAGGAACAGTAACAAAAAAGGTAGCAAATAAATTAGGATTAATTAATATAGATACAGGTGCTACATACAGATGTGTAGCATTAGAAGCATTAAATCAAAAAGTGGATATGGATGATAAAGAAAAATTAATAAAAATAGCAAAAGAAATAAAAATAGATATAAATCCAACTCCAAAAGGTGACATTATATTTTTAAATGGCAAAGATGTTACAAAAGAAATTCGTTCTAAAGAAGTAACAAAAATTGTTTCTCCTATTTCTTCTATAAAAGAAGTTAGGTATGAAATGGTAAATTTACAAAGAAAACTTGCAGAAGGTAAAAATGTAATAATGGAAGGAAGAGACATATGCACATATGTTTTTCCTAATGCAGATGTAAAAATATATTTAGATGCATCGATAGAAGAAAGAGCAAAAAGAAGATATAAAGAAAATCAAGAAAAAAACATAGAAATGACATATGAAGAGGTACTAGAAAATATAACAAAAAGGGATGAAAATGACAAAGCAAAAGAAATTGGTGCATTAAAAATTGCAAAAGATAGTGTTGTAGTAGATACAACAAATTTGACTATTGATGAAGTTGTAGAAAAGATAATTAATATTATAAAAGAAAAAACAAATAAATTGTAATTTGTTGTTTAGAGATTAGAGGTTAGATGTTGGAGATTAAAATTTAAAAATGTAGGGACGGCAATCTGCCGTCCGAAAAATACGAAATTTATTGCAAATGTTGTAGGGACGATTTTAATCGCCCGCAAAAACATGTCAAATTTATTGCAATCGTTGTAGGGGCGGGCCTTGTGTCCGCCAGAAACAAAATAATTGCAAATGTTGTAGGGG
>CALXNI010000040.1 GCA_944389715.1 uncultured Clostridia bacterium
ACTTAAAAGAATTAGAAGAATTAGAAAAATTAGAAGAAATGGACAAAAAAAATAATAATTGTAAAGAAGTGCGAAGTGCGCTGTGTGAAGTGTGAAAAAAATAAATACACACCTCACACATCCCACTTCCAACCTCAAAAAATTATATAAAATGTTTGAGAGAGGAGGAATTTTAAATGTCTTATAAAATTACAGACAAATGTATTAGTTGTGGAGCATGTGCAGCAGAATGTCCAGTACAATGTATATCACAAGGTGAAGATAAATACATAATTGATGCATCTGCATGCATAGGATGCGGAACATGTGCAGGAGTATGCCCTGTAGAAGCACCAGTTGAAGAATAGAAAACAAATCAAAAAAAGTGCGGTTATATCCTTACAGGAACCGCACTTTTTTTGGTTTACCAGAGTCTGCTATACAAAATTTCTATTGCAGCATTTGAAAAAGCTTCGTTTTCAAAAGTAAAATCATAAGATTTTGTACCACCGGACGTTATTATACAACAATCAATATCCTTCTGATTAATTTGTGTTAAGACATAAGAAGCAATTTCTGCTTCTGCCAAAGCAACATTATCAGAAAACGATTCACTTAAAACACCTGCAGCTAATATAATTTTATCATGATCATAATTGTATATGGGTTTGTAACCGTTAAAGGATACTGTACCAACATTACTACCTGAATTATAATTGTGGATGGAGACTTTAACTGAATTTATGGTTTCACAATTATATCCGAAATTTTTAGTATAGTCTTCTCCATAATTTTCAACAACGTAGTAATAGAGGTAATAATACAAGTCATGTTTGTAATTACTAGACTGCTCAATTACATCTTTAGCGAGATTTTCCAGATAAGTAGAAGAACCATTCTTATATTCATTTATAAACAACAAAGCTGTTTTTATGAATTCATTTGATTGCTCTGGAATATCTGGGTTAATTGTTGTAGTGTCACTAGGTGTAGTGATAGTAGAAAGAGTTGCATAATTTCCAGGTTCAATAGTTTTGCTGTTTTTGTAATGTGCTGCTACTGAGCAGACTATAACAAAAGCAATAACAGCTAAAACAATAGCAATTATTTTCCTTAATCCTTTTACTGATAAACTGGTTTTTCCCATTTGTGTTTCTCCTTTCTAAATATTAGTTACTAAATGGAAGGGAAACACATTGGCCTCCCATTTAGGAAGGCCTTCAAAGGCTTTCTAAAATTAATTATACCATAAATAATAAAAATATGCAAAATTTAATATTGCAAAACTTGACTTTTAAAGGCTTTAGAAATATACTTTATATGTTAAAACTAATTGTGAAGGAGCGATATAATGAAGAATTTGATTGAAATTAGATGGCATGGTAGAGGTGGCCAAGGAGCAAAAACGGCATCATTACTTTTAGCAGATGCAGCGTTTAATACTGGAAAGTATATACAAGGATTTCCAGAATATGGACCAGAAAGAATGGGAGCACCAATTACTGCATATAACAGAATTAGTAATAAACCAATTAGAATACATAGTAATATATATGAACCAGACTACGTAGTAGTGGTAGATGACACTCTTTTAGAATCTGTAGATGTAACAGCAGGACTAAAAAAAGAAGGTGCAATAGTAATAAATACAGTAAAAGATAATGATACAATAAAAAAATTACTAAAAGGATATGAGGGAGAAATTTATAAAATTAATGCAAGAAAAATTTCAGAAGAAACATTGGGTAGGTATTTCCCAAACACACCTATGCTTGCAGCAATAGTAAAGGTAAGTAAAATTATGACAGATGAAGAATTATTAAATGATATGAAAGGATCATTTAAACACAAATTTGCAAAAAAACCAGAAGTAATAGAAGGAAACATGAAAGCTCTAGAGATGGCATTAGGCTCTGTAGAAAAGATTTAACAAAAAAACTGATATCAGTAAATCTTAAGGAGGGACATAGCTTCTCAAGCATAGCAATATCTCCGAAGATAAGCTGTGTCCCTATACATTAAAGAAGGAGGTAGATAGATATGACAGAAAAAATAAATAGCAACACTCCAATGGAGGAATTAACTCCAGGTGGGGATATATATGAGGCAGGAAATGCTAGAAATTTTAAAACAGGAGATTGGAGAAGCATAAAGCCTGTTTATTTATCAGATAAATGCAAACAATGCGGATTATGCTTTCCAGTTTGCCCAGATGACGCAATACCAGTAGGAAAAGATCAAAAGAGAACAGATTTTAACTATGACTACTGCAAAGGATGCGGAGTATGTGCTAAGGTTTGTCCTTTCGGTGCAATCGTGATGGAATAAGCAAATGAAAAACGGTATTCTGCACATTTTTCTTAAATTATAAAAATCCTCAATGTGCACACGCACACCTCCGGTTTTTATAATTAAAAAAAATGCACATCCTACCATTTTTGATTCGCTTTAGATAAGTAAAGATATATGTAGGGGTCGACGCGTCCTTAAACGACCCGCTCTTCGAAGGAGCGACTTAATAATTATAAAAAGATAATGAAAATTAAAAGAAAGGAAGAAAAAATATGAGTATTAGAGAACGTTTAAGTGGTAATGAAGCGGCAGCTATTGCAATGAAACAAATAAATCCTGATGTAGTAGCAGCATTCCCAATAACACCATCAACAGAAATACCACAATATTTTTCTAGCTTTGTAAGTAATGGAGAAGTAAATACAGAGTTCGTTGCTGTTGAAAGTGAGCACAGTGCAATGGCAGCTACAATAGGAGCAGAAGCAGCAGGTGGAAGAGCAATGACTGCTACATCTGCAAATGGGTTATCATTAATGTGGGAGATGATATATATTGCATCTAGTTTAAGACTTCCAATAGTTATGTCTTTAGTAAATAGAGCAGTATCAGGTCCACTTAATATCCACAATGACCATTCAGATGCAATGGGAGTAAGAGACTCAGGTTGGATAATGTTATTTTCAGAAAATAACCAAGAAGCATATGACAATTTAATAATGGCACATAGAATAGCAGAAAATAAAAAAGTAAAATTACCATTAATGGTATGCCAAGATGGATTTATTACATCACATTCTATAGAAAATATAGAGCTATTAGAGGATGACATTGTAAAAAAATTCGTAGGTGAATATAATCCAGACGAATATTTATTAAACAAAAACAACCCAATTGCTATTGGACCACTAGATTTACAAAGCTACTTATTTGAACATAAAGCTATGCAGGCAGAAGCAATGAAAAATGCAAAACAAGTAATATTAGATGTAGCAAAAGATTTTGAAAAAATTACAGGAAGAAAATATTCTTTCTTTGAAGAATATAAACTAGAAGATGCAGAAGTAGCAATTGTTTGTATGAATTCAACTGCAGGAACTACTAAATTTGTAGTAGATAATTTAAGAGAAAAAGGAATAAAAGCAGGACTTTTAAAATTAAGAGTATTTAGACCATTCCCAGCAGAAGAAATCGCAAAAGCTTTAGGACATTTAAAAGCAGTTGCTATTTTAGATAAAGCAGATTCATTAAATGCTGTTGGAGGAGCTTTGTTCCAAGATGTAACATCAGCAATGTTTGTAAACAAAAAAGAGGTACCAATGGTTGATTATGTTTATGGAATTGGTGGAAGAGATACAAAAGCAGATGACATTGAATCTGTATATAATGATTTAGCTGAAATTGTAAAAACAGGAAATATAGATAACCCATATAGATATTTGGGGTTAAGAAGATAAAATGTAATTTGAATATGAAGTGCGAAGTGGGATGTGGGAAGTGTGAAATTTAGGATAATTTTTATGAGGACTATTCTTAAAAACACACTTCACACCTCACACATCTCACCTCTATATTAATAGAATTCAGGAGGTAAATATTATGCCATATAATTTAAAACAAGTAGTGGCTGAAAAGCCATCAAGATTTACAGCAGGACATAGAATGTGTGCAGGATGTGGTGCACCACCAGTAGCAAGAATGATACTTAGAGCATTAAAACCAGAAGACCATGCAGTTGTTAGTGTTGCAACAGGATGTATGGAGGTATCAACATTTATATATCCATATACATCTTGGACAGATTCATTTATTCATACAGCATTTGAATGTGCAGCAGCAAATGCAGGAGGAGCAGAAGCTGCATATAAAGCTTTAAAGAGAAGAGGGAAGATACCAGAAAATGAAACTACTAAATTTATAGCATTTGGAGGAGACGGTGGAACATATGATATAGGACTTCAAAGTTTATCAGGTGCAATGGAAAGAGGACATAATATGGTGTATGTATGCTATGATAATGGAGCATATATGAACACAGGAATTCAAAGATCAAGTGCAACACCAAAGTTCGCAGATACAACAACAAGTCCTGCTGGAAAAGTTGTACCAGGTAAAATGCAAAGTAGAAAAGACTTAACAAATATAATGGCAAGTCACCATATACCTTATGTTGCTCAAACAATTGCAGTAAATAATTTTAAAGATTTATACGAAAAAGCAGAAAAAGCAATATATACAGAAGGACCAGCATTTTTAAATGTACTTGCACCATGCCCAAGAGGTTGGGGATATAATACAGAAGACCTAATGAAAATAAATA
>CALXNI010000041.1 GCA_944389715.1 uncultured Clostridia bacterium
AACAAAATAATTGCAAATGTTGTAGGGGTCGCCGCCCACGGCGACCCGCATATCAAATTTTCGGGTCGCCCAGGGGTGCGACCCCTACAGATTTTAAAATAAATTTAATAATACAAATTACAATTTATACAATTAATTTTTCTAAATCTTTTATTTCGTTTTCTTTTTGTAATGCCTTCTTTTCATTTTTATTTGCTTTTAAATTATCTTTTGCAACAGTCATTAGTAATTTTATTCTATTTGTTTGGTTCGTTTCACTTGCGCCTGGGTCATAATCAACTGCCGCTATATTTGCCTCTCTATATTTATTCCTAATTGCTTTTATAACACCTTTTCCAACTACATGATTAGGAAGACATGCAAATGGTTGCAAGCAAACTATATTTGGTATTCCCTCTTGTATAAATTCTACCATTTCTGCTGTTAAAAGCCATCCTTCACCTGTTTGGTTTCCAGTTGATAATATATCTTCTACTTTTATTGCTAATTTATTGATATCGCAAGGTTTTATATATCCTTTTTTAGAACTTTCTAATGCTTTTCTATAGTCTTTTTCTATAAAATCTATAAAGTTTATAGCTATTTCAAAAGTTTCTGCTACTAATTTTGATTTTTTTAAGAGTTTTGCTCTTGCAGGTCCATTTCTTAATATATATTTAACAAATCCCATAAGCTCTGGCATAACAACTTCTGCGCCCTCTTTTTCTAATAATTCTTCAGTATAGTTGTTGCCAAATGGGTGATATTTAATTAATATTTCTCCAACTATTCCTACCTTCGGTTTTTCTATGCTTGTATCTAATTCTATTTTTTCAAAATCATTTACTATTTCAAATATGCTAGACTTGAATTCCTTTATATTGGACTTGCAAGATAAAACTTTGCATTTATCAAGCCATTTTTTAAATAATTTATCTGTTTCTCCTTTGTTTTTTTCATACGCCCTATTTTTATGCAGTACTGTTTGAAGTAAATCTCCATAGATCAAAGCTTTTGCAAGTTTTTTTAGTAAAGAGAAAGTTATTTTAAATCCAGAGTTCTTTTCTAGCATAGCAAAACTAAATGATATTACTGGAACATTTTCAAATCCAGCATCCTTTAGTGCCTTTCTTATAAATCCTATGTAATTTGTCGCTCTACATCCTCCACCTGTTTGTGATATCATAAGTGCTGTCTTATTTATATCATATTCTCCTGATTTTAATGCTTCTATCATTTGTCCTGTTGTGAGTATTGATGGATAGCATGCGTCATTGTTTACATGTTTTAGACCTGTTTCTACTGTATTCATTGTACATTCTTTTAATACTTTAACTTTGTAACCCTCGGAATTTAAAGCTGCTTCAAATAGTTCAAAATGAATTGGTGCCATTTGTGGTACTAGAATTGTATAATCTCTTCTCATATCTTTTGTAAATTGTTTCTTTTCCAATTCATAGTTTCCATTTTCTATTTTTTCCACATTACATCTATTGTCCATACTTGCAAGAAGAGAACGTATTCTTATTCTTATTGCTCCTAAGTTATTTACTTCATCTATTTTAATTAATGTATACATTTTATTATAGCTTTCAAGTATCTCTTCTGCTTGATCAGTTGTAACAGCATCTACTCCGGCATCCAAATGAATTTAGTTGTACTAGTTCTAAATAATCTGTTTTACCTACAAAATCTGCTGCTCTATAAAGTCTTGAATGAAATGTCCATTGGTCTACTACTCTTATCGGTCTTTTTACTTCTCCGAAGATGTGCAATGCTATCTTCTGTGAGCACAGCTAATCCTAGACTTGTTATCATTTTATCAATTCCATGATTAACCTCTGAATCTAGATGGTATGGTCTTCCTGCAAGTACTATTCCCTTTAGATTGTTTTGTTTTAAATATTCTAAAGTCTCTTCCCCTTTTTTCTTAATATCTTCTCTAAAATTATAATATTCCTTTTCTGCTTCATTTATTGCTTCTTTTAGTTCTTTTACTGTAAAATTATATTTTTTAAATTCTTCTATTTCTAAAAATCGTTTCTCTAAACCTTTTTTATTAAATGGTAAGAAAGGGTTTATAAATGTTATGTCTCCATCATTTAATTCTTCCATATTGTTTTTCAAGTTTTCAGAATATGAAATTACAATTGGGCAATTAAAATCATTATTTGCATTTTTATCTTCTTTCCTAGAATGCATTATGCATGGATAAAAAATTGTATCTACCCCTTGTTCTATTAGACTTATTATATGTCCATGTGAAAGTTTTGCAGGGTAACATACTGATTCAGATGGAATACTTTCCATTCCTTTTTCGTATGTTTTTCTATTTGTTTTTTCAGATAATACTACTCTAAATCCCAATTTTGTAAATAGAGTAAACCAATATGGATAGTCTTCATACATATTTAATACTCTTGGAATACCTATTATGCCTCTTGGTGCATTTTTTTCGTCTAGAGGTTTATAGTTAAATAATCTCTCATATTTATATTGATATAAATTTGGAATATCTTTTTTTGCTTTTTCTAGTCCTGCACCCTTTTCACATCGGTTTCCTGATATAAATCTCTTTCCATTAGAAAATTGGTTTAATGTAAGTAAGCACTTGTTTTCGCATCCTTTACATCTTGTATGCATTATATTTATTTTTAAATCTTCTATTTCATTACTCTTTAATATTGTAGATTTATATTCCTCTATATTTTGCTTTTTATATCTTTCTTTAGAAATTAAAGCTATTCCATAAGCTCCCATAAGCCCTGCAATATCTGGTCTTATTACCTCTTTTCCAACTATTAATTCAAAAGCTCTTAAAACTGCATCATTATAAAATGTACCACCTTGAACAACTATATGATCTCCTAAAGTGTTTACATCTCTTATTTTCATAACTTTCTGTATTGCATTTTTTATTATTGAATATGAAAGTCCTGCTGATATATCACCCACAGAATATCCTTCTTTTTGTGCTTGTTTTATCTTTGAATTCATAAAAACTGTGCATCTTGATCCCAAATCTATTGGCTTTCTTGAGTTAATCGCTTCTCTTACAAACTCATCCATACTTAGATTTAAGCTCTTTGCAAAAGTTTCCAAAAAAGAACCACAACCAGATGAGCATGCTTCATTTAGCATAATATTATCTATTGCACCATTTTTTATTTTTATGTATTTCATATCTTGTCCACCAATATCTACTATACTTGTAGCATTAGGCATAAAGCTTTTAGCTGCTGTATAATGTGCAATTGTTTCTATTTCTCCTACTTCTATATTTAATGCTGTTTGAATTAATTTTTCCCCATACCCAGTAACTCCACTATAGCAAATGCATGCTTCTTCAGGAATTTTTTTATATAATTTCTTAAGCATGTTTATAACGCTTTCTAATGGTTTTCCCTCATTATTTTTATATGCTGAATACAAAAGAGTTCCTTCTTCATCTATTACAACTAATTTACTGGTTGTAGAACCTGCATCTATCCCTAAAAAGCATTTTCCTTTATGCTTCTTTAAATCCTTTCTTTTTATTGTGTCTTTTCCGTGTCTTTTTTGAAATTCTCTATATTCTTCGTCTATTGTAAATAAAGGTTTTAAATGGTCTTCTGTATTATCTTTATAGCTTCTAAGCAGCTCCATTTTACTTTTTAATTTTTGCACACTTATACAAGATTGTGATACTGATTCTAGCGCTGCTCCTTTTGCAACTAGAAGGTGTGCTTCTTTTGGAAATATTATCTCTTTTTCTGTTAAATTTAAAGTTTCTATAAATCTCTTTCTTAGTTCAGATAAATAACTAAGTGGTCCTCCCAAGAATGCAACATTTCCTTTTATTGGTCTCCCACAAGCAAGACCACTTATTGTTTGATTTACAACTGCTTGGAAAATAGATGCAGCTATATCTTCTTTTGCTGCTCCTTCATTTAAAAGTGGTTGTACATCAGTCTTTGCAAACACTCCGGCATCTAGATGCTATTGGATATATTGTTTTATAATTTTTTGCAAGTTCATTAAGTCCTATTGTATCTGTATTTAAAAGTGTAGCCATTTGGTCTAAAAATGCCCCTGTTCCACCCGCACATGTTCCATTCATTCTTTGTTCAATAGATTTATCAAAATATATTATTTTTGCATCTTCTCCACCCAATTCTATTGCTACATCTGTTCTTGGTATATATCTTTCTATTGCTCTCTTACAAGCTATAACTTCTTGAATAAATTCCATACCTAAAAATTCGGATACTGAAAGAGCTCCAGAACCAGTAAGAGCAATTGTCATTTCTTCAGTTGGATATTTTTCTGTTAGTTTTCCTAAAACCTCATACACAGTTTTCCTAGTATCAGAAAAATGTCTTTGATATGTAGTATAAATTGTATTTAATTTTTCATCCATAACAACTACTTTTACAGTTGTTGAACCTACATCTAGACCTATATGTATCATTTTTATTCCCTTCTTTTTATGTTTTTTTAATAAATTGGAATTTGTATGATTAAATTAATTTTAAATCTGTAGGGGTCGCACCCCTGGGCGACCCTTAAATATTGATATGCGGGTCGCCGTGGGCGGCGACCCCTACAATCTTTGCAATTATTTTGTTTCGGGGAGGTCTTGTGCCAGCCCCTACATATCCAAAATCCAAATTCTCAATTCCAAATTCTATTTTACAAATTACAATTTATTTGGCAATTCTACAATAAATGTTGTACCTTTGTTTTCTTTACTTTTTACTTCTATTTTTCCTTTTGACAATTCTACTATTCTTTTTACAATTGCAAGTCCGAAGTCCTACGCCTCTTTCTGAATGCGTTTTATCTGATTGATAAAATCTATCAAAAATTTTGTCAGTTTCTTCTCTAGTCATTCCTTTTCCATAATCTTTTATTTCTACTATAATACTCTTTTCATCGTTTATCATTTTTATATCTATTTGTGCATTTTCTTTAGAATATTTTATTGAGTTTTCTATTAAATTCATCCATACTTGAAAAAGTAAATCTTTTTCTCCGAATATTTTGTCTTCTTTTAAACTTACATTAAATTTTATATTTTTTTCTTTTTATTTAGGTTCTAAAATACTTATTGTTCTTCTTATTTGCTCTGCTATGCAAATTTCTTCAGTATTTTCTAATCTTTCTTGGTTTTCAAGCTTTGCAAGTTTTAATATGTTTGTTGAAAGATATAATAATCTATCTGCTTCTTCTTTTATTATGTTAGAATATTCTAATCTTTCTTCTTTAGATAAATCATCTGCTGCAAGTAATTCTGCAAATCCTTGTATAGAACTAATCGGTGTTTTTATTTCATGTGATACATTGTTAATAAAATCTTTTTGCAAACATTCTATGCTATTTAATTCTTTTACCATTTTATTAAAATTATGTGTTAATTCTCCTAATTCATCTGTTCTATCTGTATCTAAGTGTACTGTAAAATCTCCACTTGCTACTTTTTTTGTTGCTTCTGTAATTTTAGCTACTGGATTAAGCATTTTTCTTGTTATATATGCAATTACTCCAACTGTGGCAACTACAATACTTATAATTACTAATCTAATACTTTTCCCAGACATTCCTAACAATTCTTTTGCTTCTTCTCGTTGCTTTATATTTATTTCTACTAATTCCATATTTATAGATTTATGTACAAAAAAATAAAAAAATAGTGATGTAATTGTTATTATTATTAGAATATATATAGTAGCTGTAGTTATTACTTTTCTCTGTATGGAATTTCTTTTTCCAAAAATTTTTTCAAACAAACTTTTTTGCATTGTTTAATCCTTCTTTTTTATTATTGCTTTATAACCAATTCCTCTTATTGTTGCTATTTCAAATTCTGTAATATCTTTTAATTTTTCTCTAATTCTTTTTATATGAACATCCACTGTTCTAAAATCTGATTCGCTTTCTAATCCCCATATTTCTTCCATTAATTCTTGCCTTGTAAATATTGTGTCAGGAGTACTCAAAAGTTTATATAAAAGTTGAAACTCTTTTTGAGCTAATTGATAATTTTTTCCTTTATATACTATTGACATTTGTTTATAATCTATAATCATATTTCCAATTATAAGTTTTGTTTCATTTGCTGCATTTGCTCTTTTTAGCAGTACTTTTACTCTTAATAATAATTCTTCCATATTGATTGGTTTTACCATATAATCATCTGCACCTAAAAGAAATCCTTCTTTTTTATCTGCAATTGTTGATTTAGCTGTAACTAATAAAATTGGAATAGTATAGTTTGCATCTCTTAAACTTTTAGTTAATTCATAGCCATCCATTTCTTTCATCATAATATCGCTTATTATTAAATCTACATAGTTTGTATCCATTACATCTAGTGCTTCTACTCCATTTGTTGCTTCATATGTTATATATCCATTTCTTTTTAAGTATGTTGTCATTAATTTTCTTAAATTTTTATCATCTTCTACTACTAAAATTTTAAACATATTTTACCTCTTATAAATGTTAATTCTTTATTTTCCAAATTAGAAGCGGCATAAAGTATATAAAACAAAAGGGGATGAAATTTGGATTTATATAACTACCGCTTCTAAAGTAGCTATATGTTATCAAATAAATGTGAACTTATTATGAACTATATCAAAATTTTAAAAATTTGTCCAGTTGGGATTATTTACAGGAATTCAATTTGTAAAATTTGTGTAATATTTTGTAATATTTATTAATAGGTTAAAAAGCAGTTCATTTTTGAACTGCTTTTTAACCTATTTTTTTAAGTTTTCTATTTCTTCTATTTTCAAACACGTTACTTTAATTATTATTTCTATTGGTATTCTTTCTTTTTTATTAGCTTTCTTGCTTTTGGTATTTCTATTATATGTATTTCTAAGTCTTCTGTTAATATCCTTTTGCTATTTTGGCTATCCATTATTTGCCACTTTGTTCGACAAGCAGTTGCAGTTGTTAATATAACATTTGGCTAATACTTATTGCTCCTCATTAGTAATATAAAAAACAGTCTCCTAAAAGACTGTTTTTCTATATTAAAATCCCAAATCTCCAAGTGAAATTAGTTTGTTTTTATACACTACAAATGTTATTACTCCAGATTCATCTATTTCATCTGTTTCGTCTTCGTCATTTGGTTTAGCTTCCATAGATATCTTTGCATCAACTGCATATAAATCTTTTCCTATTTCTTCGACATCTTTGAACTCTTCAATTTTCATTTTGTACGATTTATATTCATCATCAATGTCATCAAATGATTCTTCCATTAGTTCTTCCATATATTCTTCTGATTCCTTTATTTCATCTTTATCAATATCTTCATAATTATCAATAAATTCCTCGTAATCATCGTCTGAAAAATCATCCACATCATAACTGTATTTCCAAGCACTTATTCCTGCAAAATCTATATTTTTTATAATTTTAGAAGCATTTTGCTTGTTCATTCCGCTTATATATCCTTTTACTGCTTTTTTAGGTCCTCCTCCTAATACTGATACTAATATAATTATTACTACAATAACTGCTAATGCAATTCCTGCATATGGAAGATATTTTTTATAATTTGTATTTTTTAAGTCAAATTTTTTAGTTTCATTTTGCACTTCTACTTGTGGCTCTACATTGTTTTCTTCTTCCATTTTTTATCACCCCTTTACTTTTTTATTGGTTAGATTATACCATAAAATTTTAAAATTTGTAGATTTTTGCTTAAATGTTTTAAATTTGTCATTATTTTGTAATATTATAAAGTAAATTGTCTCTGGATGCGGGTTAGAAATTAATGTTCATATTTATCCGAATAAGCTTATTTGATTGCTTTTACTCATTCCTTCGAAGCATCCTGCTTTTGTAAGCATTTCGATTACTGATTTTCCAGCTTTTGATTTTATTTGGAAATCATCTATTGACATGAATCTTCCATTTTCTTCTTGTACTGCTTTGTATATGCTTTCTGCTGCAACTCCTCCGAAGTCCTGGTATACTAGAAAGTGGTGGCCTTATTGCTCCATCTTCTATTAAAAATTTTGAGCTGTGTGATTTATATAAATCTATTGGCAGAAATTTAAATCCTCTTTCATACATTTCTAATACTAGTTCTAATACTGTATACATTCCCTTTTCTTTTACAGACATGTTGTTTCCTAGCGCTTCTAATTCTTTCATCTTTTGTTTTACTTTTTCTTTTCCATATATCATTATATCACTATCAAAGTCATCTGCTCCCCTTATAGTAAAATATGCACAGTAATATGCAAGTGGATAATACACTTTAAACCAAGCAATTCTAAATGCCATTGTTACATATGCCACAGCATGTGCTTTTGGGAACATGTATTTAATCTTCTGGCAAGAATCTATATACCATTCTGGTACATTGTGTGCTCTCATTTCTTCCTTATATTCTTCCCATTTGTCTTCTGCACCTTTTGCTACTTTTCCTTTACGGACTGCTTCCATTATTTTAAATGCATGGTCGGGATTTAATCCTTTTTTTATAAGATATGTCATTATGTCATCTCTTGTACATATTGCATCACTAAGTGTTGCTGTTCCTTCTTTTATTAAGGTTTCTGCATTATTTAGCCATACATCTGTACCATGTGATAATCCGAGATATACGTATAAGCTCTTCAAAAGTAGTTGGTTTTGTATCCTCTAGCATTCCTCTTACGAATTTAGTTCCAAACTCTGGTATTCCAAATGAACCGATTTTTGAGTGTATCTGCTCTGGTTCAACTCCTAATGCTTTTGTTGATGTAAATAAACTCATTGTTTTTTTATCATCTAATGGAATAGTTTGTGGGTCTACTCCTGTTAAATCTTGAAGCATTCTAATTACTGTCGGATCGTCATGACCGGAGCATATCAAGTTTAAGCAAGTTCTTATCTATTGAGTGGTAATCAAAGTGTGTTGTTATTATGTCTGAATTTGGATCATCTGCTGGATGTTGCACTGGTGTAAATTCATAAATCTCTCTTCCATGTGGCACAACTATAATTCCACCTGGGTGCTGACCAGTTGTTCTTTTAACCCCTGTACATCCTGTAACTAATCTTGAAATCTCTGCATTTGTAACTGGTATGTTTCTTTCTTCAAAGTAATTTTTTACATATCCAAATGCCGTTTTATCTGCTATTGTACCAACAGTTCCTGCTTTAAAAGTTTTGCCTTGCCCGAAAATAACTTCTGCATATTTATGTATTTTTGATTGATACTCACCTGAAAAGTTTAAGTCTATATCAGGCTCTTTATCTCCTTTAAATCCTAAGAAAGTTTCAAATGGTATATCCATTCCATCTTTACAAAGTTTTTCTCCACATTTAGGACATATTTTATCTGGTAAGTCAACTCCATTTTTTATTCCATAGTCTGTAAAATCTGAATATTTACATTTTGGACATCTGTAATGTGGCGGAAGAGAATTAACTTCTGTAATACCTAGCATATTTGCTACAAATGATGAACCAACTGATCCTCTTGAACCTACTAAATATCCATCTTCATTAGATTTCCAAACTAGCTTTTGAGCAATTATATATAGTGTTGAGAATCCATTTTTTATAATTGAATCCAGCTCTCTTTTTAATCTGTCTTGCACTATTTGTGGAAGTGGATCTCCATATAGTTCTTTTGCTTTATTTGTACAAATTTCTTGTATATCTCTTTCTGCGTTTTCCAATACTGGAGGACATTTCTCTGGTGATATAGGACTTATCTCTTCACACATATCCGAAATAAGATTAGTATTTGTTACAACTACCTCGTATGCTTTTTCTTTTCCTAAATAATCAAATTCTTTAAGCATCTCTTCTGTTGTTCTTAAATATAGAGGTGCCTGTTCATCTGCGTCTGAGAACCCTTGTCCTGACATTAATATTCTTCTGTATATTTCATCTTCTGGATCCATAAAATGAACGTCACATGTTGCAACACAAGGTTTATTTAACTTGTCTGCTAAATTCACTATTCTCCTATTTATATCTTTTAATCCTTCTTTATCTGGCACGGTTCCATTTCTTATCATAAATTCGTTATTACCCAAAGGCTGTATTTCTAAATAGTCATATCTTTTAGCAACTCTTTCTATTTCTTCTTCTGATTTTCCTGCAACTATTGCTCTATAAAGTTCTCCTTGTTCACATGCACTACCTAAAATTAAACCTTCTTTGTATTTTTCTAACACACTTGTTAAAATACGTGGTTTTTTGTAAAAGTAATTTAAGTGGGATACTGAGATCAGTTCATATAAATTTCTAAGTCCTTTAAGATTTTTTACCAATATTATTGCATGGTAAGAAGGAAGTGTTTTATATAATTCCTTCTTTTCTTCTTTTTTCTTTCCTCTGCCTTTTTTAGGTTCTTCTGCTTGTTTTTCAAGCATCTTTTTGAATACTTTTACTAATGTTATTACATCATCTAATGCCCTATGTGCATTTTCCACTTTTATTCCTAGTTTCTCTGCAATTATTCCTAATTTATGTTTTTTAAATTCTGGAAATAGTTGTCTTGACAAAGCCAAACTATCTATGTATTCGTTATCCATTGTAAGTCCTAAACTTTCTGCATTATACTTCAAAAAACCTACATCAAAATCTGCATTGTGAGCAACAAGTTTTAAATCTCCTATAAAGTTTAAAAATTTAGGCATAATTTTATCAATTGTTTCTGCATCACTTACCATATCATCTGTAATTCCAGTGAGTTCAATTATTTTTTGTGGTATTGGTATCTCTGGGTTTACAAAGCATTCAAATGTATCTACTATTGCTCCATCTTTTACCCTAACTGCACCAATTTCTGTTATTTTTTCTGTTCTAAAAGAAAGACCTGTTGTTTCTATATCTAAAACAATATATTCATTATCCATTCCGTTTGATAAGTCAACTGCATTATCATCTGGAACAAGATAGGCTTCAACTCCATATAAAACTTTTATTCCAAATTTATCTGCAGCTTTTTTTGCTTCTGGAAAGCTTTGTACAACTCCATGATCTGTAATTGCAATTGCTTTCATTCCCCAAGAACTTGCTCTTTTTATTAAATCTGTTGCGGAGCTCACACCATCCATTTGGCTCATCTGTGTATGCAGATGCAATTCTACTCTTTTTTCTTTTGCATTATCTCTTCTCTTTATTACTTCTATATCTGGCATTTCTACAATAATATTTGCAATTATTCCGAGTTCTTTTGCAAAATTATCGTATTGTGCATTACCCGATATTTTTAATCTTTTTCCTTCTTTTAATCTTTCTAAAACTGATGGTGCCTTTTCTGCTTCAATAAAAGACTTACAAGTAATTGTACTTGTACCATCATATATATTAAACATTGCAAGTGTTTTTCCATTTTTTAATTCTCTTGAATCTACACTAATTACCTTTCCTTCTATTGCAACTCTTCCATAGTCTGGAGTTAAATCTGCAATCTTTACTATCTGTTCCTTTATTTTTTCTGTTCTACCAAATATCAATGGAATTTTTTGTTCTTCTTTATCTTCTTCTACATCTGGCTTGTTTTCTATTACTAATTCTTCCTGTGAGTTAATCTCATTAATTAAATCTTTGCATGCTTCTTTTTCTAAGTTCTCTAAATATTCTTCTTGTTTTTTTAATGTGTCTTCTGTTATATCTTCTTTATAACTAACTTTGCACTTCTCTCCGTACAAATTATAGATAATTTTTTCTATTTCTTTATCTATTTCATAAGAATGTAAAAAATCTGCATTCTTTGTTTTTAAAACAACTATAACTTTCTTATCTTCTACTTCCAAAGTACTTGGATTTAGTATAGCTTTAGTTAGTGGAAACTTTTTAGAAAGATAATTTACAATGTTTGTCCAATCTTTTTTCAAGTCTTGGGGATAAAGGGCCCTGGCCCCCTTTTCCCCCATTTCGACATTTAGCTCTACTTTTTGTATTTGAAATCTAGTTTTTAAATAGCTTTCAAATTCTTCTATTTCTTGGAGCGTTAGAGCTTTATTTATTTTTAAATTTATTTCAAGTTTTTTGCTTTTTTTATATAAATTTATATTAGTTATCTCTGAATTTAATATATTTTCTTTTCCGTTGTAATCTTTAAATACGTCTTTTACTATGTTTTTCATTTTGTATTTTCATCCTCTCGTAAAATTAAAGTTTTGGTAATTAAATTTATTTTTTATATTCGCTCCCAGAGATTTATTTATATTTTTCTCACGCGCCCCAACTGCACGGAGACTGTAATAAAATTTGCTATACGCAAATTTATATAACATTCTCCAGCTTGTCGGTCCCCACCCGCAACCCGCTCGAAAAATATAAATGGAAATCTCTTCGCGCTACTCTACAATTTAAATTCATCAATTTAATGAAAATTTTAATTTTCATTAAAGGGTTAAAATATAAAAATATTAATTTTGACAAATAAT
>CALXNI010000042.1 GCA_944389715.1 uncultured Clostridia bacterium
GACCCCTACAGATTTAAAATTAATTTAATCACACAAATTACAATTTAAATAATATTAATTAGGGGGGATAATTTAATGGAAGATATTGAAATAGCAAGAAAAGCAAATTTAAAAAACATAACAGAAATTGCAAAAAAAATAGGAATAGAAGAAGAGTATATTGAACAATATGGAAAATATAAAGCTAAAATATCAAATAAATTATATGAAAAAAGAAAAAACAATAAAGACGGAAAACTTATTTTAGTAACATCTATTAATCCAACACCACTAGGAGAAGGGAAAACAACAATATCAATAGGACTTGCAGATGGATTATCATGTATTGGAAAAAAATCTATACTAGCATTAAGAGAACCATCACTTCGGACCTGTATTTGGAATAAAAGGTGGAGCTACAGGTGGAGGATATGTACAAGTTGCACCAATGGAAGAAATAAACCTTCATTTTACAGGAGATATACATGCAATAACATCTGCAAATAATTTGCTTTCTGCTATGATAGATAACCATATATTTCAAGGAAATGAACTTGAATTTGATAAAGTAATATGGAAAAGATGTATTGACTTAAATGATAGAGCTTTAAGAAAAGTAAGAATTTGTTTGTCAGGAGAAAAAAATGCTGTACCTAGAGATGATGGGTTTGACATAACAGTTGCATCAGAAATAATGGCAATATTTTGTTTAGCAGAAAATTTAGATGATTTGAAAGAGAGAATAGGAAACATTGTAATTGGTTATAACAAAAAAGGTAAAGAAATAAGAGCAAAAGATTTAAAAGCAGAAGGAGCAATGACAGTTCTTTTAAAAGACGCTATTAAACCAAATTTAGTACAAACTCTAGAAAATACACCAGCACTTATACATGGAGGACCATTTGCTAATATTGCTCATGGATGTAATAGTGTAATTGCAACAAAAATGGGAATGAAACTTGCAGACTATTGCATAACAGAAGCTGGATTTGGAGCAGACTTGGGAGCAGAAAAATTCTTGGATATTAAATGTAGAAACTTACCAAAATCACCAGATGCAGTAGTATGTGTTGCAACAATTAAAGCATTAAAATATCACGGCGGAATGCCAATAGAAAATATAAAGGAAGAAAGCATAGAATATTTAGAAAAGGGAATACATAATTTATTAAAACACATAGAAAATTTAAAAAATGTATTTGGATTAAATGTAATAGTTGCAATAAATAAATATATAACAGATACAGATAAAGAAATAGAATTTTTAAGAGAAGAATTAGAACAAAAAGATGTAAATATAAGTTTAGTTGAGGCTTGGGCAAAAGGTGGAAAAGGAGCAATTGATTTAGCAAATAAAATAGTTGATTTATGTGAAAAGCCATCAAATTTTAAATATTGTTATGATTTACAAGATAGTATAAAAGAAAAAATAGAAAAAATTTGTGAAAAAATATATGGAGCAGAGCGGAGTAGAATATACTGAGGAATCAGATAAAATAATAGAAAAATTAGAAAAAGCTGGATACGGAAATTACCCAGTATGCATAGCGAAAACACAATATTCTTTTTCAGATGATGCACAAAATCTATTATGTGAAGAACCATTTAAAATTCATGTAAAAGATGTTATTTTAAAAACAGGAGCAAAATTTATAGTTGTACTTACAGGAAATATTTTTACAATGCCGGGACTTCCTAAAAGACCTGCAGCAGAAAAAATAGACCTTGATGAAAATGGAGAAATTGTAGGAATATTCTAAAACATAGAATAAAAAAAACATCTTTGGAAAAAATATTTCCAAAGGTGGTTTTTTATGAAAAAATTATTGAAAAGTAAAAAATTAAAAAACACACTACTAATTGTAGTATTGATTATTTGTATAATTTCATATTTATCTTATAATATATTCTTAAGAGAAGATACAAACTCAAGTTATGCACTTTCGAAATACGGATCAAGAGGAGATGAAGTAGTACAAATTCAAACAAAATTAAAAAGATGGGGATACTATAGTGGAAATATAGATGGTATATATGGCTCTCAAACTTTATCTGCAGTAAAATGGTTCCAATCTAAAAATGGACTTACAGTGGATGGAATTGCAGGACCAAAAACACTTGAGGCAATGGGGATATACTCTTCATCAAATGGAGGAGGAACATCAAGTTCTAATTCTGATTTAAATTTACTTGCAAGATTAGTATATGCAGAAGCAAGAGGAGAACCATACACTGGGCAGGTAGCTGTTGCAGCAGTTGTACTAAACAGAGTAAAAAGTTCTTCATTTCCTAATACTATAGCTGGTGTTATATATCAATCTGGAGCATTTTCTGTAGTGGCCGACGGACAAATAAATTTAACACCAAATTCAACAGCAAAAAAAGCTGCACAAGATGCAATAAATGGATGGGATCCAACATATGGATCAATATACTACTTTAACCCTAAAACAGCAACAAGTAGTTGGATTTGGTCAAGACCAGTTACTGTTGTAATAGGAAATCATAGATTTTGCAAATAGCTAAATTGTAATTTGTATTATTAAATTTATTTTAAAATCTGTAGGGGTCGCACCCCTGGGCGACCCGAAAATTTGATATGCGGGTCGCCGTGGGCGGCGACCCCTACAACATTTGCAATTATTTTGTT
>CALXNI010000043.1 GCA_944389715.1 uncultured Clostridia bacterium
ATTTGTTCATGCGAGGTGTGAGGTGCGAAGTGTGAGGTGTGCTTTTTAGGGCTAGACTACGTAAGGCTTACCCTAGTTTCACACTTCCCACATCCCACTTCTCACTTCACATTCAAATTACAATTTATTTAATTAAATATATATTGCAAAATTAATTTGCTTACGATATAATAAAAAAAACAAAAGGAAAGGAAGAGATAATTATGGTAAACATAAAAATAACAGGAAAAGATATTAAAGCAACAGAGGCAATAGAAGACTATTTAGAGAAAAAGATGGATAGAATAGAAAAATATTTTGATGGAGATATTGAGGTAGTAGTTACAATAAAAACAGAAAGAGCAGAGCAAATTGCAGAAATGAGTGTTAAAGTAAAACAAGATACATACAGAGCAGTAACATCACACAAATACATGTATGCATCTATAGATAAAGATATAGATATTTTAGAAGGACAAATTAGAAAAATAAAAACAAGAAAAGATAAAGCAAACAAAGATGATTCTATAAAGCTAATGGCAGTAAATTCAAAAGATGAAAATGAAATAGAAAATGAAATAATAAAAACAATTTACTATGATATAAAACCAATGACTCCAGAAGATGCAAAATTAAAATTACAAGAAAAACCACAAGATAGATTTATAACATTTATAAACCAAGAAACAAATAAAGTAAATGTTTTATTTAAATTAAAAGACAACAAAAATTTTGGATTATTAGAGCCAGAAGCATAGCAACATAAAAGACCAAAAGTATTTGCTTTTGGCTTTTTACATATTACAAAAATGGAGGAAAGTATATGATAAATATACTAAAAGAAAAAACTAAAGAAACGATTCTTTTAAAACCTAATATAAGTATAGAGAAAATAAAAAAAGATATTTCTTTACAGTTATATTATTATTTAATTAAAAAAGAAGGATTTGGAACAGGAAACATCACTAGAGCATTACGTAACACATTAAAATTTGATCAAGCAACTATACAAAAAACTTTTGATAGCCTATGCGGAGAATATTTAACATATTTAAAAAATAATGATAGGTTGACTAACAGAGATGATATATATTTAAGAAATATGTTGTTAAATTCCAAAGGAATGGTAAATCAAGTTGCAAATACAATTTTGAGTAATTCTAGAATGATACAAAGAATGTGCGAAGTTAACATGGAAAATATTATGGCAGAAATAATGAGCAAACAAAATCTAGGATCATCATACATGCAAAAAACAGCAAAAACAACCCCAGTTAATACAAATGTACCAAACACCTTAGCAGCAGCACAAGAAATGTACCATGGAATAAAAGAATATTCTGGATATAACTATGCAGATCAAGAATTTAATTATGATGAAGTAACATTTGGAGAAGAACACGGAAATCCTGTAGAAAATGATTTTATGTATGGAGTAAATGCAAAAAGAAAGAACGCTATATATAATGTCGGAAATATGACTGGTATATTAAACATAGGGCAAAAAGGAAACTCACAATACAAAGATAGACAAGAAGACTCAATATTATTATATGAACATCCAGAAAACAAGAAGTTTAAAATTGCAGTAGTAGCAGATGGAATGGGTGGAGGAGGAAAAGGAGATAAAGCAAGTTATATAGCAACAAAAATGACAATGGAATGGTTTAAAGCATTGCCAAAAGAATTTTTTAACAATAATGTGCTTTCATATAGCGATAAATATGGAAGGAGACAAACTATAAGTTTTAACCAAGTACTAGCAGAACATTTGGCAAATGTAAATGATGAAATTGTTAGGCAATTGGGCAACGAACCAGGAACAACCTTTTCTGCAGCAATAATGAGACAAGAAAATGGTAAAGATATAGTAAACTCAGTTTCTATAGGTGATTCTAAAATTTTAAAAATTGGAAATGATGGACGAGTTTCGCAACTTGTTAAAGATGATAATGTTTTGTATGATGGTATAAAAAATAATAGTTTATATATATTAGGAAATGATAGAAACACTATATATTCTAATAATCCAAGATTTACATACCCTGGAGATAAACAAATAAACCAAATACCATATCGCCCTTTAAGTTCCACTACCAAAGATGCATATTTTTTGCAAGAAGAAGATATGAGGTTTTATCGAGCAAACAATGTAATTAGAGAATGTTTAGGAGCAGGTAGAACAGGAGATAGTTTGTTAAAAAAAATAGCAAGCGACCCAAATAGTTTTTTAGCAAAACACGAATTTAAACCTGGTGAAAAAATATTTTTATGTAGTGACGGAATAGGTGATAATTTAACAAGACAAGATATTAGAGATGTTTTCTTTACAAAAACAAATGCAAGAGAGTGTTTAAAAAATGTTATAAACAAAATTTATGAAATACAAAAGCAAAGACAAACACTAGGAAATAATAATCCTAATCAAAACATAAAAGGACATAATGAATTTAATCAATCCTTAAAAGGAGCAAGAGATAATATCAGTGGTGTTATTATAGAAAACAAAGGAGAAGAAAGATAAATATGGAGTTTTCAATAGCATGTTCAGAGGTATTTTATATACTTACTAATTTAAAACAAAGTGAATTAAAAAAAATACCACAAAAATTAATAGAATTAATATGCATATTAAAAATAGATGAGTATAGTCCAACAATAGATGTAAACAAACCATTAGAAGAGCAAAATTTAACACAAGATACAAAAGAATTGATTTCCTTTATATATAACAAATATTTGGGAAGCAAAGAAGAAAAAGAAAATTATGAAAAAGAATATAATAGTTATATACAAAAAGAGCAAAAAATAAATAACTTTGAATTTAAAAAAAATACTAAAAAAGAAGAACCAAAAGCATTAATAGAATATAAACCTAAAACTAACATATTCTTAAAAATAATAGAAAAAATAAAATCATTTTTAAAATAAATTAATAAAGGGACGTATCTAATATTTATTGGATTACACTAAATATTAGATACGTCCCTTTATAAAAAAGTTTAACAAACCTATTTCATTTGACTTTCAGCTTGTTGTATCATTTTTTTAACCATGTTACCACCGATTCTACCAGCATCTTTAGCTGATATATCACCATTGTAACCATTTTTTAAGTTAACTCCAACCTCTGAAGCTACTTCATATTTGAATTTATCTAAAGATTCTTTAGCTTCTGGAACTAATCTTCTGCTTGAATTAGATGTTGCCATTATTTTTTCACCTCCTAGGATATGAATTAAATCAATTAAAAGCTTACTTTGCTTTTCAATAATTATAATGTGCATAAAAAAATTTTTTAAACTAGTAATTTTTGTCAAAAAATTTTATAAAATAAATTGTAATTTGAATGATTAAATTAATTTAAATCTGTAGGGGTCGCACCCCTGGGCGACCCTTAAATATTGATATGCGGGTCGCCGTGGGCGGCGACCCCTACAACGTTTGCAATTATTTTGTT
>CALXNI010000044.1 GCA_944389715.1 uncultured Clostridia bacterium
AACAAAATAATTGCAAACGTTGTAGGGGTCGCCGCCCACGGCGACCCGCATATCAATATTTAAGGGTCGCCCAGGGGTGCGACCCCTACAGATTTAAATTAATTTAATCATTCAAATTACAATTTACTTAAGAGAAAAAATAGAAAGGAGAATTAAATTATGAAATTTGTAAAAGGTATGATTATAGGAACAGCAATTGCTACTGGAATGGCAATGATGTATAATGATGGAATGATGAATAAAAAGAAAATTATGAAAAGAGGTAAACAGTTAGCTAAGAAGATAGGAGCATTTTAGTAAGATGCATAAGATAAAAATCACGTAAATTATTTTTACGTGATTTTTATTAAATAAGTTTAAATAATTTTATCTACAATATTTTGGCATACAATCAGGTCTATCTGTTTCTTCTTTGTAGTCTTCCTTTTCATCTTTTTTGCAATCACATTTTTTGTCATCTTTACAATGTTTGTCTTCACATTCTAATTTTACACCTTTTAGACACTTACCATTACGTTTGCATTCTTTGCAAATTTTTACGTGTTTTACTCTATCTACCCAAATTTGTAACTCGTAACATTTGTCTGGACAAAGTGGACCAAATACAAATTCACCATCTTTATCTGTAAAAGTATGAGAAACCGGTTTTCTTTCTTCTTTTCCATGATCACAGCATACTTCTATAAGCTTTACAACAGCATCTTCAACAGGCTCTTTATAACAGTCTTTAATTACACCATAAATAACATTTCTATTATCTTCTGGTAAATTAATTTCTAAGTCAAATTGTTTACCTTTTTCGATAAAACCATCAACTTTAACTACAGGACAGAAATCTTTTTCGAAATCCATTAATATCATTTCCTTTCATTTAATATAGCTTTTAGCTTAATATATAATATGTAATAATAAGTAAAAAAGTGATAAAATTTGTAGATATTTTGAATAAATTTATGTTTTTAACAGATTTATAATATTTTGTATTTAGCATTACAAATTATAACTTTGGTCTGAACATTAACGATTTTACAGAAAAATGTTGATAAAAACCTTTTTTTAATATATTATATATAATATTGAGTTTTAGAAAAAAGATGCAATAAGCATCTATTTTCTTTGAAGGTGGGAAAAATGTACTTAAAAAGATTAGAATTACAAGGATTTAAATCATTTGCAGATAAAACAGTATTAGAATTTATGCCAGGTATTACAACAGTAATAGGGCCAAATGGTTCAGGTAAAAGTAATATATCTGACAGTATTAGGTGGGTACTAGGTGAGCAAAGCATGAAATCTCTAAGGGGATCTAAATCGGAGGACATAATATTTTCAGGCACTCAAAACAGAAAGTCATTGGGATTTGCTGAAGCCTCAATTGTTATAGATAATACAGATGGAAAATTACCTATAGAATTTTCTGAAGTTACTGTTACAAGAAGAATATATAGGAGTGGAGAGTCAGGATATTATATTAATAAAACCCCATGCAGATTAAAAGATGTATTAGAACTATTTATGGATACAGGAATAGGAAAAGATGGATACTCAATAATAGGACAAGGAAAAAGAGATGAAATATTAAGTAATAAGTCAGAGGATAGGCGTGCTATATTTGAAGAAGCAGCAGGAATAGTAAAATATAGAGTAAGAAAAAATGATTCTGAAAAAAAATTAGAACAAACAAAAGTAAATCTATTAAGAATAAATGATATTTTATCAGAAATAGAAGTAAACCTTGAGCCATTAAAAAAGCAATCAGAAAAAGCAAAAAAGTTTTTAGATTTAAGAGAAGAACTAAAGGGAATAGAAATAGGTCTATTTTTATTTAACATAGACAATTATAAAGAAAAAATATCTGAAATTAAAAAAGATATAGAAATTTTTGTAAATCAAAATAATAATGAAGAAGCTAAAATGGAGGATAGACAAAATATAAAAGAAAAGCTAAAAGAAGCAATAGATGAGATAACATTAAAGATTGAAGAGACACAAAATTTAGGATTTGAGATGAGAGGAAAACAAGAAAAAATAAATTCAGATATAAATATTGCAAAGGAGAGAATTGCTAACAATAAAGAAAACTACGATAGATATTTAAAAGAAATAGAAGAGGTTTCTTTAAGAATTACAGAATTAGAAGAGGAGAGAAAACAAAGATTAGACAAAAAAACTAATTTGTTTTCAAACAGAGAAAAATTTGCAAAAGAATTAGAAGAAAAAGAAAAAGAGTTAGAAAAAATAAGTGCAAAATTATCGTCAGAAGAAAAAGTAATAGAAGAAAAGAAAAAAAAGGTAGAACAGAACATAGATTTAAAATATGAAAAAGCTACATTAATAAATACTCAAGAAGTAAATTATGAAAACTTAGAAAAAAGAGAAAAAACAGTGAAAAATGAAGTATCAGATACCATTTCTGAGTTAGATCAAAAAAGACTAGAAAAAGATGAAATATCTAAAACATTTTATGAAATTGAAGCAAAAAGAAATGAAACTGTAAAAAAATTAGAAGAAATAAACAAAGAAAAAGAAAAGAGTATAGCTAAACTAAAAGAATATGAAGAAAAAATAAATTTATTATCAACTGATATGAGAGTAAAAGATTCAAAGCTAAAATTCTTAAGCGATATGGAAAGGGAAAAAGAAGGCTATATAAGAAGTGTAAAAGCTTTATTATTAGCTTGTGAAAAGGATATTAGCTTAAAAAAAGGTATGCATGGAGTTTTAGCAAATATTATATCAGTTCCTAAAGAATATGAAACTGCAATAGAAATGACTTTAGGGCAAACACTTCAAAATATAGTTACAGATACAGAAGAGGATGCAAAAAAATTAATTGAACATTTAAGGAAAAATAATTTAGGAAGAGCATCTTTTTTACCAATTGCTTCTGTAAAAGGTAAAAAAGTAGATAGGCTAATAAAAAATAATTTAAGTGGAGTAATTGGCATTGCATCTGACTTAGTAAAGGTAGATAAAAAATATGAAGGGATAATATTAAATTTACTTGGTAGAACTGTTATAGTAGATAATATGGAAACTGCAATTATACTTGCAAGACAAAATAATTATTCATTTAGAATAGTTACCTTAAAAGGTGATGTAATAAATCCAAGCGGTGCTATAACTGGAGGATCAACAACAGCAAAGTCTAATAATATAATAGGTAGAACTTCTCAAATACAAGAATTAGAAAAAGATATAAAGAAACTAACTAAGAAAATAGAAGACTTAGAGGCAGAGAAAGAAAATTACGAAAAATCTCAGGAAGATGTACTAGAAGAAGTAATGGGATTAGAACATATAATGCAAGATACAGAAATTGTTTATGCAACTGAAAAACAAAAAGTTATAGCAATAGAAGAAAATATTACTAGATTAGAAACAAAACTAAATTCTTTAAGAAAAGAATTAAATCAAATTAATGAAAATAAAAAAGAAAGTTTAAAAATAAAAGAAGAATTAGGCAAAGAAATAGAAGAATTAGAAAAAGAAATAGAAGAACTTAATGTAGAAATAAAATCATTTGCTGATAATAATAAGGATAATCAAAAATATATAGATGATTTAAATTTTGATATTACTAACTTAAAAGTATCTGTTAGTTCTTTTGATGAGAGTAGCAGTTCAATTGATGAATTAGTTCAAAGAATAGAGCAAGATATAGAAAATAATAAAAACAGCATTGAAAACAAAAAGAATTCAAGAGAAAGAATACTAGAAGATAATAAATTATTAGAAGAAAAAATTATAAGTTTAAATGAGCAGATAGAACAAATGAAACAAGAAGTAGAAACAAGTGGAAGTAAAGTAGAGGAATTAAAGCAAGAAAGAATTGATAAAAATGGAGAACTTACAAGAATAGAAGAAGAAATAACAAATCAGTTTAAAATAATAGATGACTTAAAGGCACAAATAACAAAACAAGAGGTTAAAAAATCTAAAATAGAATATGAATTAGAACAAATAATAAACAAAATGTGGGAAGACTATGAAATTACTCCAAACAATGTTGGAGATGAGTATAAAAAGCCTGAAAATATAGGAGAAACTACTAAAAAAGTTAAAAGATTAAGAGATGATATAAAAAACCTTGGAAGTATAAACATAGATTCAATAGAAGAATATAAACAAACAAAAGAAAGATATGACTTTATGTGTGAACAAAGATTAGATTTAGAAAATTCTAGTAGTAAGCTTAGAAAAGTAATTCAAGATATGACAAAAATAATGAAAGAACAATTTGAAAAACAATTTAAAGTTATAAACAAAAACTTTGGAGAAGTGTTTAGTGAGTTGTTTGGCGGAGGAAAAGCCGAATTAAAACTTACAGATGAGGAAAATATATTAGAGTGTGGAATAGATATAGAAGTGCAACCACCAGGAAAAAAACTTCAGAACATGACACTTTTATCAGGAGGAGAAAAAGCATTTACAGCAATTGCTTTGCTATTTGCAATATTAAAAATAAATCCAGCACCATTCTGTGTATTGGATGAAATAGAAGCAGCACTTGATGATGTAAATGTATATAGATTTGCAGACTATTTAAAAAAATTCACAAAAGATACACAATTTCTAGTAATAACACATAGAAAAGGAACAATGGAAGCAGCAGATACTGTTTATGGAATAACAATGGAGGAAAACGGAATATCAAAACTTCTTTCAATGAAATTGAAATGATTTTTCCTTCGTCGCTTCATAAATTGATGTGTTTTAACAGATTTATAATATTTTGTATTTAACATTAAAAATTATAATTTGGTTTGAACATTAACAAGGCATACTAAAACATCAAATAAATTGTTGACAAATTATTGACAAATGTACCTATATTATGGTAAGATATTTATCTGTAAGCCGCATAAGTTAGGTTAAGAAAAGTTACAAAAACATGTAACTACCTAAGTTTAATCTTAGCGAGTATTAGAAAAATGGAGGTCGTATAAAGTATGTACGCAGTAATTGAAGCTTGTGGAAAGCAATACAAAGTAGAAGAAAAAGATGTAGTATTTTTCGAAAAATTAGATGCACAAGAAGGTAAAAAAGTTACTTTTGATAAAGTAATATTAGTATCTGATAATGGAAAAGTACAAATTGGTAATCCTTATGTAAAAGGAGTTAAAGTAGAAGGAAAAGTAGTTTCTCATGGTAAAGGAAAGAAAATAATAGTTTTCAAAATGAAACCTAAAAAGAATGAAAGAAAAAAACAAGGACACAGACAACCATATACAAAAGTTGAAATTACTTCAATAAAAACAGCTACTACAAAAACAACAACTGCAAAAGAAGAAAAAGCAGAAACAAAAACAGTAGCTAAAAAAGAAACAGCAACAAAAGCTACAGCTAAAACTAAAACAACTGAAAAAAAAGAAGTTTAAAATAAAAAATAATGAAACAAATAAATTGATTACAATGTTTAAGAGAGGTGAATTATAAATGGCACATAAAAAAGGTCAAGGTAGTGTTAAAAACGGAAGAGATAGTGAGTCAAAACGTTTAGGTATAAAAAGAGCTGACGGTGAATTTGTTTTAGCAGGAAATATATTAGTAAGACAAAGAGGAACAAAAATGCATCCAGGTACAAATGTAAATAAAGGCAGTGATGATACTTTATATGCAGTAGTAGATGGAAAAGTTAAGTTCGAAAGAAAGGGTAGAGACAAAAAACAAGTAAGTGTATACCCAGTAGAGAACAATTAATTTATAAAATTGTAAGGGCGACCTTTGGTCGTCCTTATTGTTTATTTATATTGTAAAAGTTAGATTAATAATATATAATATATAGAAATTATACATAGAGTCAGAAAGGGGAGAATCTTTATGGGCAAAAAAATAATATTAAGTGGAATTCAATCAACAGGAAAGTTGACATTGGGAAATTATTTAGGTGCAATAAATAACTGGGTACATATGCAAGAAGA
>CALXNI010000045.1 GCA_944389715.1 uncultured Clostridia bacterium
ATTTTTAGCAAAATGACGGCAGCAAAACAAGTAGAGTTTATTGAAAGAGTAAGTAAATCTATTTTGGGGTTAGAAGGATTACAAATAGTAGTATATTGTGATAGAAATAGATTCGGTACTTTAAGTGAAGAAGAAAAGAAACAATGCTCATTTTTAGAGTTAGGAAATAAATTATTATCTGAAATCAATGGAGAACATATAAAAGAAAAATATAACATTAAAAACGGAAAAGAATTTGGAAATAGATTGCATGAAGAGAGAGTTAAATATTTAAATAAATTGTAATTTGTCGAATTTAGAGAAAAATGGGGAAAAAGGGGTCAGACCCCTTTTTCCCTATTTCTTTAAAGTTACTACAGTTACACCCATTTCACCTTCGCCATATGTACCTATTCTAAAAGCTTTTATATCTTTTCTATTTTTTAAAAAATTGTGAATTCCTGTTCTTAATTTACCTGTTCCTTTTCCGTGAACTATTCTTATAGTTTCTAATTTGGAAAGTTTAGCATCATCTAAATATTTATCTATAACTTGCAACGCTTCTTCCACATTTAAACCTATTACATTTATCTCAGGTGAAATAGTTCTAGATTTATTTATAACTGCATTTTTATTTTTAGGAATATTAGTTTTATTATCAATATTGCTTTTAATTTTCATAAGTTTATTTAAATTAATATTTGTTTTTAAAGATCCTACTTGAACTTCTACTTCATCAGAATCATTAGGTAGAGATGTAAGCATTCCGTTCTTTTCCAAGAGGTATAACAAAGACAGTCATTCCTAGTTTTATATCATCTTTGCTTAAATTTCCTTTTTCATCTTTAGAATTGTCATATGTAATATTTTTTATTTTAACATTTAAGTCATTTTTCAAATCATATAATTCTTGCATAGAATTTTTACTTTTTTCTCTAGATATGGTATTTATTTGCTTAATAATTCTATCTGCATCTTCTTTAGCTTCTAATAAGATATCTCTTGCTTGGTTTTTAGCTTTAACAAGTGTTGTTTTTGCCTTTTCTTCTAAATCTGAATAATCTGTTTCTAATTTTTTCCTTAATAATTCAGCCTGATTTAGATTTTTAGTAGTTTCTTCTTTTTGTTTTTCAATTTCCAATTTGTTATCATAAATTCCTTTAAGTAAATCCTCTATATTAATATCATTATTATCAACTAAGGACCTAGCTCTCTTAAGAATATTCTCGTCTAATCCAAGTTTTTTGCTAATTTCAAATGCATTACTCTTACCAGGTATTCCAATTAAAAGTTTATATGTAGGAGATAGAGTATCTATATTAAATTCAAAACTAGCATTTTCAAAACCTGTTTTTGTTAGAGCATACTCTTTTAACTCTTGATAATGCGTTGTACTAATTGTAGTTGCACCTAAATTATAAAAGAATTCTAATATACTAATTGCAAGACGACTTCCTTGAATTGGATCTGTACCAGAACCGAAGTTCATCTAGTAATATTAAACTATTTTCTGTTGCATTTTTTGTTATTTCTACAATGTTTAGCATATGAGCAGAAAATGTGCTTAAAGATTCTGCTATGCTTTGCTCATCTCCAATATCTGCAAAAATTTCATCAAAAATATATATACTGCTTTTTTCACTTGCAGGAATTAGCAAGCCACTATATGCCATTAAAAGTAAAAGACCTACTGTTTTTAAAGCAACTGTCTTACCACCAGTATTTGGACCGGTAATAATTAGTGAAGAATAGTTTTTGCCAATACTAATATCAATTGGAACCACTTTGTTTTTATCTATTAATGGATGTCTTGCAGATATTAAATTTATATATTTACTTTCATTAATTTCTGGTCTTATACCATTAATACTTTTGCTAAAAGAAGCTTTTGCAAATATAAAATCAATTTCTCCTATAAGTTGAATATTATTTTTTAATTCATATGTAATTAAAGATAGTTTTTTAGATAATTCAGTTAAAATTTTTGAAATTTCAATAGCTTCTTCTGCTCTTAAATTATTCAATTCATTATTTAATTCAAAAACAGATAAAGGCTCAATAAAAACAGTAGAGCCGCTTGAAGAAATATCATGAACAAAGCCTTTTATTTGCCCCTTATATTCCTCTTTTACAGGAATTACGTATCTTTCATTTTTTATTGTTACAATATTATCTTGTAGAAATTTAGAATAAGTCGTAGAATGAACAATTGAATTTAATTTATTCTTTATTTCTATTCCCAAATTTTTTTGAGCTTTTCTAATTGAATTTAATTTAGAAGAAGCATTGTCAGCTATTGTGTTTTCATCCAAAATTTTATCAAATAATTCTTTTTCTACTAATTTATTGACATATAAAGTATTAAAATATTCTAATAATAAATCAGAATTTTTACTATCGAATGGTAAATATTCTTTTAATTCTCTGGATGTTTTTAAAATACTTGCTATTTCTAATAAATCAGCAGGAGTAAGAGAAAAATTAGATTCAAGATTCTTTATAGAAATATTTATATTAGGAATATTCCCAAGCGGAAGAGAACCATTTCTATAGATAAGGTTAACTGCCTGATTTGTTTGTTCTAGTAAATAATTAACATTATTAGAAGGAATAAGAGATCTACATTTTTCTTTACCAATATATGTTTTAGCAAAAGTTTCTAAAATTTCCAATATTTTATTATATTCTAGTTTTTTTAAATATTTTAAGTTCATTTTTAATAAGCTCCTTAAAAAAATGGTCTTTTTTATTGTATAGGAAAAATCGACTATTATCTAGACCCAATATAAGATTTTTCCGTATACAACAAGGATAGGCTACCTTAGTATGCCCGAGCGAATGCGAGTGGCACGTATTTCGCACTTTCTTCGAAGGCAAGCTTAGCGAAATGCCTTTCTTATTATACTATTGTTTAAAAAATAAGTAAATATTATTGTTAATCAAATAAATTGTAATTTGTTTCATTAAAATTAATTTTAAATCTGTAGGGGTCGCACCCCTGGGCGACCCTTAAATATTGATATGCGGGTCGCCGTGGGCGGCGACCCCTACAACATTTGCAATTATTTTGTTTCGGGCGGACACAAGGCCCGCCCCTACAACATTTGAAATTAATTTTGTTTTTTTCGGGTGGGTGTGGAACCCCGCCCCTACATTTTAAATTCTAATCTCCAACCTCTAACCTCTAATCTCTAAACAACAAATTACAATTTATCTAAAATAGACATTTAAAATATAATAAAAATATTGCAAATTTTTTTAAATAATAATACAATATAGTTAGTTATAAAAAGTTAGGGGAAACAAATGAAGAGTGTAAAAAGTGAAAATGGAGCTATAACAATATTAGTACTTGTTTCTGTATTATTTATGATTTCTTTTTTAATTAGTGCGTATGTAATAATCGCTAATAAAGTACAAGCACAAAAAGACATTATATCAGAGACAAGAAATATATATGAAAATTACAGTTTAGAAGATATATACAATAGTTATTTTGGGAAAAATATAATTCCTATAAGTAATGTAGAACAGTTATTAGCAATAGGAACAGGTCAAGATAAAATAATTGATGGTAAGTATTATAATTTTTCAAATGACGAGGATACAATATATTTACTTGCTAATGATATAGAATTTAACGCATACGACGAAGAGAGCTTAATAGACGAAAATGGGGATTATTATTGGATGCCAGTAGGAGATAAAATGGATTTCTTAGCTGAATTTGAAGGACTAGAAAACAATATAAAGGTTACATATAAAGATTCAGATGAGGAGTACACAATTATATATTCTCAAGAAAATAATTTTTCAGAACCAGAATATGAGTTAAATATTAGGGTAATAAATCAAAAAGGTAATTTAATTGATGGAGCAATAATATCTGTAAATAATGAAGAAAATGAAAATAAAGGGGAAGCTACTATATCAGTAAAGCGAAAACAAAATACAACAATAAGTGTTAAAGCAGAAGGCTATAATGATTATGTAACTACATTGAATATTGAAAATCCAAGTAAAATAGCTAATCAAGAAATTACATTAATAGAAACAGAACACAAATATGGAGAATGGATAGTTCAAGAAAATGCAACATGTGAATCAACAGGAATTGAAGTTAGAGAGTGTATTTATTGTGGAGAAAAAGAAACAAGAACAATTGCAGCATTGGGTCATAATTATACATCTAAAGAGGTACTTCCTTCATACTCTGGAAGAGGGTATATTTTATATACTTGCTCAAGATGTGGAAAGCAATATACGGAAAATACAAGTAAAAATTTAGAAATAATATCACCGGGAGCGGTTTGGACAAGAAGTGATTGGCAATATAAAACTTCTTTCACAATTGATGGAAATTGGATGCGGATCGAGTCAGTTTAATGGTAAATTATCACAATCTGTGGTTGCTTTAGTACTTACTGGCGAAGAACCAACTGGTGTAATGTATACTGGCCCAATAAATTTAACTGATGCTAAACAGGTTGTAATGTCCTTTTATCAATGGTCTCCTTTATATAGTACGGTATATTTAATAAGGCAAAAAGGAAAAAACACTACTTCTGTTGGAATTGCAACTAGTTCACAGCTTGGAATAGATAATGCTTTCGTGTCTGGAAAATCATCTACAAAAGTATATACAAGGTCAAGAGATTCTGATACTCCAATGCTTTCAACTGTTACATTAGATGTATCAGGTTTAACTGGAAATTATTATATAAAAATGTATCAAAAAGGTGAAAATGATGCAAGTATAGTATACACAAAGAGTTACAACTCATATACAGGATTTAGTAGTATAAAAGTTGTATATAAATAAAAAAATCAATAGAAAAACATAAAAACTATGTAAAATTAAAGGGGAAAGAAAAGAAAAAACGCATACGGAAATCATTAATTTGACGTTATACATTGACTTTTTTACCAAAAAATTATAAAATAACTGTATTGAAAAAATACAGTTATTTTTTGTGAGGAGGAAATAACCAATGGGAGAAGTAATAGTTATAACATCAGGAAAAGGAGGAGTAGGTAAAACTACTACAACAGCAAATTTGGGATCAAGTCTTGCGGAAGCAGGTAAAAAAGTAGTTTTGGTAGACACAGATATAGGACTTAGAAATTTAGATGTTGTAATGGGATTAGAAAATAGAATTGTATATGACATAGTAGATGTTATAGAAGAAAAATGCAAATTAAGGCAAGCGTTAATAAAGGACAAGCGTTTTGAAGAACTTTTTTTACTTCCTGCAGCTCAAACAAGAGATAAAACAGCTATAAATGAAGAACAAATGAAAGAATTAACTAAAAAATTAAAAGAAGAATTTGATTATATATTAATAGACTGCCCAGCAGGAATAGAGCAGGGATTTAAAAATGCAATTGCAGGTGCAGACAGAGCAATAGTAGTTACAACAGCTGAAATATCAGCAATAAGAGATGCAGATAGAATAATAGGATTACTGGAAAGTTCAGAAATAAAAAATCCAGAATTAATAGTAAATAGATTAAGACCTAACATGGTAAAAAAAGGCGAAATGATGGAAGTAGAGGACATTGTAGATTTATTATCTGTAGACTTAATTGGTGTTGTTCCAGATGATGAATACATAATAACTCAAACTAATAAAGGAGAACCAGTAATAAAAAATAAAAGAGCACCATCAGGTAAGGCATATATAGAAATTGCAAGAAGAGTATTAGGAGAAAATATAGAAGTTACTATACCAGGAAGAGAAAAAGGATTTTGGGCAAAAGTAAAAAGTTGGTTTAAAAGAAAGTAATAATATTCATAATATAATAAAAAAGCGATGCTTTTAGAAGGGAAATGAAGATGTTTGAGAATATTGCAAAATTTTTTAGAAAGTTAATAAAAACAGAAGCAAAAGATACACCAAGTAAGGATACTGCAAAAGAGAGACTTCATTTAGTTCTAATGCAAGATAGGGCAAATGTTTCTGCTGACTTTTTGGAATTAATGAAACAAGAAATTATAGAAGTAATAAAAAAATATATTGAAGTAGAAGAATCGGCAATAGATGTTAGACTTACAAATGAAATTGGAGAAGATGGTACTAAAGGTGCACCATCACTTTATGCAAATATCCCGATATTAAATATAAAAAATAATATAAAAACAGAAAATACAAATAAAGAAGCAGAAAAAACAGATGAAAAGAAAGAGCAAATAAAAGAAGAAAAACAGGAAGATAATAATAAAGACAGAAAAGAAGAAGTAGAAAAAGTAGAAAATAAAGATACTAAAGGAACGGAAGAAAACAAAGAAAAAAAAGAAGAAATAAAAGAAGAAGTAAAAAATGATGATAAACAAGAAGGTGATACCGCTTCTAATAGCGACACTCAAAAAAAACAAGAGGATAAAGAAGATAAAAGTGTAGAAGATAAAAAAAATAATAATAGTAAAAATTCTAAAAAGAATAAATAAAAAGTAGGGGTGGGAATAGAACATACTCCTACTCATTTTTAACATAAATTTGTTGTTTAGAGTTTAGAGATTAGAGGTTAGAGGTTGGAGATTAGAATTTAAAATGTAGGGGCGGCAATCTGCCGTCCGAAAATTACGAAATTTATTGCAAAAACAAAATAATTGCAAATGTTGTAGGGGTCGCCGCCCACGGCGACCCGCATATCAATATTTAAGGGTCGCCCAGGGGTGCGACCCCTACAGATTTTAAAATAAATTTAATCATGTAAATTACAATTTATAAAAAGAGAGGTAAAGATGAACAAAAGGATATTAAAAAATACTGAATGGAGTATATTAATATGCGTAATTATATTAATAATAATGGGCTTAATTGCTTTATATAGTGCAACTATTGACTCAGAATTATATGAATTTAAAAAACAATGTATTTGGGTTTTAATTAGTATACCTGTACTAGTAGCAACTCTTTTTATAGATTATAATATAATAGCTAGATTTTCACCATATTTTTATGGACTATCAATAATATTATTAATAGCAGTATTGTTTACATCAGCTATAAATGGAGCTACTAGCTGGTTTGATATTGGTTTTTTTGCATTTCAACCAGCAGAGATTTCTAAAGTATTTGTAATAATGTTCTTAAGTTATGTTATAGTAAAAATACAAAAAAAGTCACGAAAAGAAATTAATAAAATATCTAAATTAGCAATTATATTAAGTGTGGTAATTTTACCCATTATATTAATTGCAATTCAACCAGATTATGGAACAGCAATGGCATATATAATATCCTTAATATTAATATTATATGTTGCTGGCATTGATAAAAAATACATTATAATTTCTTTTATAATATTAGTTATAACTATTCCGCTTATGTACTTTTTTATCTTACCTGAACATGCAAAATCAAGAATAGATGTTTTTTTAAATCCAGATCTAGATCCAAGAGGAGCAGGATATAATATAATACAATCAAAAATAGCAATAGGGGCAGGGAAATTATTCGGTATGGGATGGCTTAAAGGTACTCAAACACATTTAGGATTTTTATATCCAAAAACAACAGATTTTATATTTTCCATGATAGGAGAAGAGTTAGGATTTATTGCGTGTAGTTTAATAATTGTAGTTTATGTAGTGCTAATTACTAAAGCAATTAATGTAGCAAAAACTGCAAGAGATGATTTAGGATCATATATAGCAATGGGAATAGTGCGGTATATTGTTATTTCATGTAGTAGAAAATATAGGGATGACAATAGGATTACTTCCAATAACGGGAATTCCTCTACCTTTTGTTAGTTATGGTGGGACATCTTTTATTACAAATTTTATCTTAATAGGATTATTATTAAATATTAGTAACAAAAGAAATAAAAACCTATTTGTAGAATAAAAATTTTTATTAAAGGAGACTTTTATGTATATACATACACTAAAAATAGGAAATATAGAATTAGAGAATAATATTTTACTTGCACCCATGGCTGGAATTACAGATTTGCCTTTTAGAATAATATGTAAAAAATATAGTAATCCAGGCTTGGTATGCACAGAAATGGTTAGTAGCAAAGCTTTATATTTCAGCGATGAAAAAACAAAAAAACTTTTAAATACAGATGGAGAAGAAAGACCAATAGCATTTCAGATATTTGGAAGTGATCCTGATATAATGGGAGAAGCTGCAAAATTAATTTCAAAAGATGCAGATATAATAGATATTAATATGGGATGCCCTGCTCCAAAGGTAGTAAAAAATGGTGATGGAAGTAAACTATTATTATCTCCTAATTTAATAGAGAAAATAGTAAAAAAGGTAGTAGAAAATACTAATAAACCTGTAACAGTAAAAATAAGAAAAGGATGGAATAATCAAAATATAAATGCTGTAGAGATTGCAAAAGTAATAGAAAATGCAGGAGCATCAGCAATAACAATTCATGGAAGAACTAGAGAAGAATATTATTCACGGGCATGTAGATTTAGAAATTATAAAAAGTGTAAAAGAAAGTGTAAGGATTCCAATAATAGGAAATGGAGATATAAAAAGTAGAGAAGATGCAATAAAAATGTTTGAATATACAGGCGTGGATGGAATAATGATAGGAAGAGCAAACCTTCGGAAATCCTTGGTTTATACATAATTTAATAAAAGAATTAAATGGAGAGAAAAAAGATGAAATTAGCAACGTACAAAAATTAAGTATAATTAAAGAACATCTAGATTTAGCTATTAAAGAAAAGGGTGAATACGTTGCAATAAGAGAAATGAGAAAACATATTTGTTGGTACATAAAAAATTTGAAAGATTCAAGCAGAATAAGGGAAAAGGTAAATAGAATAGAAAATATAAATGAATTAGTAAATTGTTTAGAAGAATATTTTAGTAGCATATGAATAAATTTATAAAAGAATAGCATTTTGCTATTCTTTTTTTAAATATAATTAAACAGGAAATTGGAATTTGTTGTTTAGAGGTTAGAGATTAGAGGTTGGAGATTAAAATTTAAAAATGTAGGGACGGCAATCTGCCGTCCGAAAAATACGAAATTTATTGCAAATGTTGTAGGGGTCGCCGCCCACGGCGACCCGCATATCAATATTTAAGGGTCGCCCAGGGGTGCGACCCC
>CALXNI010000046.1 GCA_944389715.1 uncultured Clostridia bacterium
AAAAATAAATAAAAATTGAAAAAATATTAATCAACAAGTAAAACTTTAAAACTCAAAAAGACGTACTTTCCTTTTGTTTCAATAATAATATAAAAAATAAAATAAAATATCAACAGTAATTTAAAAATTATTATAAAATATTAAAAAATATTGACATTTAGTAATTGATTAGTATATAATTTTGATACTTATGAATTTTAATTAGGAGGTTTTAACATGAAAAGAACATATCAACCAAAAAATAGACAAGAGAAAAAAGAGCATGGGTTTATGAAAAGAATGAAAACAAGAGCTGGAAGAAATGTTTTAAAATCAAGAAGAGCAAAAGGAAGAAAAAAAATATCAGCTTAAAACTTTTATAAAATGAGTGATAAAATTGAAAAAAACAGAAATGCTAAAAAAAAATTATGAATTTAAAAGAGTTCTAACAAAAGGAAAATATATACGGAGGAAAGCAAATAGAAGTATTTTTCTTAAAAGAAAAAAGTTCTGTTAATTTATTGGGAATAGCAATAAGTAAAAAGGTAGGTAATAGTGTTAATAGAAACAAAATAAAAAGATTAATTAGAGAAAATTATCGCTTATTAGAAAAAGACCTTACTGTTGGAAATTGTTTTGTAATACTTTGGAATAAAAAAGTAAATAAAGAAGAAGCAGATTTTTATACTATTAAGGAAGATATGAAGAAAATTTTTAAAAAACTTAATATATTAAAGGAAAATGAAGATATATGAAAAAAGTTTTAATATTTTTAATAGAAAAATATCAAAAGCATATTTCTTTTTTCTTTGAAAGTAAAGGAATAAAATGTAAATTTTATCCAACTTGTTCGGAATATGCAAAACAAGCTATTACGAAATATGGAGCACTTAAAGGAACTCTTTTAGGAATAAAAAGAATTCTAAAATGTAATCCATTTTCAAAAGGTGGATACGATCCAATTAAGTAATAAGGAGGATTTTTATGGGATCTATTTCTAGTTTATTTGGATATATTTTAAATTTTATATATGAAATAGTTCAAAATTATGGTTTAGCAATTATTATTTTTTCAATTTTGTTAAAATTAATATTATTGCCATTATCAATAAAGCAACAAAAAACATTAAAAAAGTCTGCTAAGATTCAAGCAAAAATGAAAGAAATACAAGAAAAATATAAAAACGATCAAATTAAAATGAATCAAGAGATGATGGATTTATATAAAAAGGAAAACATGAGCCCTTTTAGTGGATGCTTAAGTGCAATTCTTCAAATAGTTCTTTTATTAGCAATGTTTTATTTAGTAAGAAGTCCTCTTACATACATGAAAAAAATAGATTCAACAACAATAGAAAATTATAAAACAGAGATTAGACAAGAAATTGGAGAAAATAGTATTAGTGTAAGTTATCCAGAAATAAGCATTTTAAAATATGTAAACACTAATAAATCTCATGAAGACCCTTTATATATAAATACAAATTTTTTAGGACTAGATTTAAGCAATATACCTCAAGAAAATTTGAAAGACCCAACCGTATATATAATTCCATTACTATATGTTATAACAAGTATTATATCAATGAAAATAACAACAAGTATTAATAATAAAAAAGAAAATAAAAAAGTAATAGAATTAGAAAATAGTAAAGATAAAGAAAAAGAAAAAAGCCCAGAAGATATGGCAATGGAAATGAATAAAAGTATGTCTTGGTTTATACCTGTTATGGCAGTAAGTGTATCAATAATTGCACCACTTGGACTTGCTTTATATTGGTTAGTAAATAATATATTAATGATTATTGAAAGATTAGTATTAAATAAATTTCTAAAATTGGATGAGGAGGAGCAAAATGTCTAAAACAATAATTTCTCAAGGAAAAACAACAAATGAAGCTATTGAAAATGGATTAAAAGAACTAAAGGTTTCAAAAGATATGGTAGAAATAAAAGTTATAGAAGAAGAAAAAAGAAGTTTCTACAATATACTTGCTCCAAGAGTTGTTAAAGTTGAATTAACAGTAAAAGAAAATATAAAACAACAAGAACAAAAAGAAGAAAAAAAACAGAAAAAAATTAATCAGAATAGAGAAGAAATAGAAAAAGGTTTAGAGAATATAAAAGGATTTTTAGATAAATTTTTAAATAAAGATTTAAAATATACAGCAGAAATAAAGGAATATGATATATATGTAGAAATAACAGGAGAAAATTTAAATTACTTAATAGGATATAGAGGAGAAAATATTAATGCAATGCAAACAATTTTATCCTCTATAGCAAATAAAACAAGTACATCAAAAATAAGGGTATATTTAGATATAGCAGGATATAGAGAAAAAAGAATAAAAACATTAGAAGATTTAGCAGAAAAAATTGCAAGAACAGTTGTAAGAACAGGTAAAGAAATTACATTAGAACCGATGACAGCATATGAAAGAAAAATAATTCATACTAAATTACAAAATAATAGCAAAGTAAAAACCTTTAGCAAGGGCGAAGAGCCATATAGAAAGGTAGTAATAAAATTAAAATAAAACAAAAAACTCAGAAAATCTCTGAGTTTTTTTGTTCGGACCAAAATATAAAAATGTAATTTCTAACATATAACCACTAAGCCAATTTATTGAAATAAAGGAATTATAATGTTATAATATATAATAGTTTAGTAATAAGAAAGGAATAAAGTACATGGATACAATAGCTGCAATATCAACAGCTCCAGGCATTGGAGGAATAGGAATAGTAAGATTAAGTGGAGATAATTGCTTTGATATACTAAAAAAAATATTTAAAGCAAAAAAAGAAGAAAATATAGAAAATATAAAAGGATATACAATTAAATATGGAAAAATAGTTAATCCAAAAGATAACCAAATAATAGATGAAGTGTTAGTTTCATATTTTAAAGAACCAAATAGTTACACAACTGAAAATGTATGCGAAATTAATTCTCATGGAGGAATAATAGTAGTAAGGAAAATATTAGAGCTTTGTTTAGAAAATGGAGCGAGACTTGCAGAAGCAGGAGAGTTTACTAAAAGAGCTTTTATTAATGGAAGAATAGACTTAAGTCAAGTTGAAGCAGTTATTGATATAATAAATGCAAAAACTGATAAGGAATCAAAAGCATCTGTAAATATGCTTGAGGGGAATTTATCAAAAGAAATAAAAATGATTAAGGAAAACATATTAAATGTTCTTACAGATATTGAGGCTTCGATAGATTATCCAGAATACGATATAGAGGAAGTATCAAATAATAAAGCTTTAGAAATGCTTAAAAAAGTACAAAAACAATTAAAAACTCTGGAAGATTCCTTTGAAAATGGTAAAATTTTAAAAGAAGGAATAAAAGTTGCTATAATAGGAAAGCCAAATAGTGGAAAATCATCTTTATTAAATGCTATTTTAAGAGAAGAAAGGGCTATTGTAACAGATATAGAAGGAACAACAAGAGATACTATAGAAGAATATGTTTCTATAGAAGGAATTCCTTTTAAATTTATAGATACAGCAGGTATAAGAAAGGCTGACAATAAAGTTGAAGAAATAGGAATAGAAAAATCTAAAAAGGTTGCAAAAGAAAGTGATTTAATAATAGCAATGTTTGATAATTCTAAAGAATTATCAAAAGAGGATAAAGAAATTTTAAAATTTATAAAGGATAAAAAAGCAATTATTCTATTAAATAAGAGTGATTTAGAAGATAAACAATTACAAAATTCAAAAGAAGTGCTAGACACAGGAAAAAAGATATTAAAAATTTCTTTGCTTTCAGAACCAAATTTAAGCGATTTATATAAAGAACTAGATATAATGTTTAAGTTAAATCAAATTGCAGCTGACAATGAAGTTTTGATAACAAATGTTAGACATAAAAATTTAATAAAAAATGCTATTAAACATACAGAAGAGGCAAAAAAATCTTTAAACTCAGGAATGCCTATAGATATAATATCAATTAATATAAAAGAAATATTGGAAGATTTATCAGAAATAACTGGTGAAAATGTAAGTGAGGATATAATAAAAGAAATTTTTTCTAAATTTTGTTTAGGAAAATAAATTGTAATATGTTGTTTAGAGATTAGAAGTTGGAGATTAGAAATTAATTGCAAACGTTGTAGGGGCGATTTTAATCGCCCGTAAAGACATGTCAAATTAATTGCAAATATTGTAGGGAGGGTCTTGTGTCCGACCGAAATAGAATAATTGCAAATGTTGTAGGGGTCGCCGCCCACGGCGACCTGCATATCAATATTTAAGGGTCGCCCAGGGGTGCGACCCCTACAGATTTAAAATTAATTTTATCACACAAATTACAATTTACCATATTAATATAATAAAAATAATTAAAGAAGGGATAAAAAATGAGTTATTTTGCAGGAGATTATGATGTAGCAGTAATTGGAGCAGGACATGCTGGATGTGAAGCAGCACTGGCATGCGCAAGAAAAGGACACAAAACATTACTTTTTTCTATAAGTTTGGAATGTGTTGCAAATATGCCATGCAACCCAAATATAGGTGGAACATCAAAAGGGCATTTAGTAAGAGAAATAGATGCTTTAGGTGGAGAAATGGGAAAAAATATAGATAAAACATTTATACAATCACGAATGTTAAATACTTCAAAGGGTCCAGCAGTATATTCCTTAAGAGCTCAAGCAGATAGAAAAAAGTATGGGCAAGAAATGAAACATACTTTAGAAAAACAAGAAAACTTGTCAATAAAACAAGCAGAGATAATAGATATAAAAGTTGAAAACGGAGAAGTAAAAGCTGTAGAGACGAATATTGGGGCAATATATAATGTTAAGTCTGTAGTAATTGCTACAGGTACTTATTTAAAGGGAAAAATATATATAGGAGAAGTTAATTTCGAAAGTGGTCCAGATGGTGTTTTTCCAGCAAATAAATTGTCTGATTGCTTAAAAAAATTAGGAATAAAGCTTGTTAGATTTAAAACCGGAACACCTGCTAGAGTCAATAAAAAAAGTATAGATTTTTCTAAAATGGAAATTCAAGAAGGAGATAAAGATATTGTTCCATTTTCTTTTGTAGATAAGGCTAAAGAAATAAACCAAGTTCCTTGCTATTTAACATATACAAATGAAAAAACACATGAAATTATAAGAAAAAATCTACATAGATCACCCTTATATGCAGGTCAAATAGAGGGAACTGGACCAAGATATTGTCCATCTATAGAAGATAAAGTTGTAAGATTTAGTGATAAAAAAAGACATCAAATATTTATAGAACCAATGGGATTAGATACTGAAGAAATGTATGTGCAAGGTATGAGTTCATCACTTCCAGAAGATGTACAAATTGCAATGTATAGGACAATTGCAGGATTAGAAAACGTTGAATTTACAAGACCTGCATATGCTATTGAATATGATTGCATAGATCCTTCACAGTTAAAATTATCATTGGAATTAAAAAATATAAAAGGAATGTTTATGGCTGGACAAATAAATGGAACGTCAGGATATGAAGAAGCAGCGGCACAAGGAATTATTGCGGGAATTAATGCAAGTCTTCAAATAGAAGGAAAAGAACCAGTAATATTACACAGGTCAGATGCATATATTGGAGTTTTAATAGATGATATTGTTACAAAAGGAACAAATGAACCATATAGAATGATGACTTCAAGAGCAGAATATAGATTGTTGTTGAGACAAGATAATGCAGATTTAAGATTAACACCCCTTGGACATGAAGTAGGACTTATATCAGAAGAAAGATATAAAGCATTTCTAAATAAAAAAGAAAACATAAAAAAGGAAATAGAAAGGTTAAAAACAACAAATATAAAGCCTACAGAAGAAGTAAATAAATTTTTAGAAGAAAATGGTTCTAGTAAGATAAAAAATGGAGTTAAGTTAATAGAGTTGCTAAAAAGAAGTGAACTTACATATAAAATTTTAAATAAAATAGATAAAGATAGGCCAAATTTAACAAGACAGGAAGCAGAGCAAGTAGAAATACAAGTAAAATATGAAGGATATATAAAGTTACAATTGGTGCAAGTAGAAAAATTTAAAAAATTAGAAACAAAAATGCTTCCAGATGATATAGACTATAAAAATCTAAGAGGTATAAGCTTAGAAGCAAGGCAAAAGTTAGATAAATTTAGACCAATTTCAATAGGACAGGCATCAAGAATATCAGGAGTTTCTCCAGCAGATATAGCAGTTTTGCTTATTTATTTAGAGCAAAGAAAAAAGGCAGATAAATTGTAATTTGTTTTCTAGAGATTAGAGGTTGGAGATTAGAATTTAAAAATGTAGGGACGGCAATCTGCCGTCCGAAAAACACGAAATTAATTGCAAATGTTGTAGGGGTGATTTTAATCGCACGTAAAAACATGTCAAATTTATTGCAAACGTTGTAGAGGCGGGGTTCCACACCCGCCCGCAAAACAAAATTAATTGCAAACGTTGTAGGGGCGGGCCTTGTGTCCGCCAGAAACAAAATAATTGCAAATGTTGTAGGGGTCGCCGCCCACGGCGACCCGCATATCAATATTTAAGGGTCGCCCAGGGGTGCGACCCCTACAGATTTCAAAATAATTTTAATCATTCAAATTCCAATTTATTTTATTATATCTGTTATATTGTCTTGATTTATTCCCTCTAAATTATAATAAGATTCTGGAACATCACCTACTATTACAGTTTCTACTAACAATACTTGGTTTATTATGTCGTCTTGTATAGTCTTATATTGTGTTACTATGCTAACCTTGCATGTTAATTCTAAATATATTCTATACACTGTTTGGTTTATTCCCTGTGATTCAAACTCGTTCTTTATTTCAGTTAAAATATTTCCTGTTGGTATTACTTTTATATTTATATTTGGCCCAGTTCCGGCTAAATATTTATTTCCTGTTAATGCACCAATTGGTATTTTTATTGTTTCATTTTCTAATTCTTTAAATTGTTTTTCTGCCTCTAATGCTATATCAGATGCAATTTTGTTAATTACAACAACATCTGTTTTTAATACATTATTATTTTCCTCCTTTTCTATACTCACTATATTATTATAATCAATATTATCTAAAATTAAATTTGAAGCATTGTTCATTATATATGTACCTATTTCTCTGGCTTTTTCCATACATAAACCTTCAAAAATTGGACTTATAGATTTAAATAAACTATAAAATGTAACAACAGCAATTAGGATTATAATAAAAATGCTAAAAAATTTTTTAGCATTTTTATTCTTTGTATAAAATCCTCTTATTTTAGGAATTTTTATTCTTTTTCTTGAATATATAGTATCCATTATATTACACCGCTATACTTTTTTTTACATATTTAGGAATGTACAATTGTTGACCAGGATATATTTTATTGGCATCCTCAAGGTTGTTAACTCTTGCTATATCTTCTATTGTGCTTCTAAATTTTTTTGCAATTTTCCATAATGTATCTCCTGGTTTTACAAAATATATTACCATGCTATATATGTTATTATCTCTATTCTCTTCTATTGATATTTCATCTATGATATTTATTTTTTCATTTATGCTAACACTAACATTAAATTCCAACTCTATATTTGCACTTATACTTCCACTATTTACTACAAAATCATCTCTTTTTACATCTACATTTGTATCAACTTCACAATTTTCTTTTATATTATCAGAATCCATTTCGAAATTAAATGGTATTTGTGCAGTTCTAGAATTTACACTGTTATTTGTTTCATAAAGAAATTCTAAATTTATTTCTCCTTCATAAATAATTTTTCCATTTCTAATATTAACACTTAATATATTAGGAATTGTTTGTACACTATATATCTCATTGTTTCCTATATCAGGAATTGCAATTTGTTCTTTTATATCACATATATCTTTTATACTTTTCTTATCTGACATTGTAGTTATTTCTTTTTGAGTATAGTTTAAATCAGATGATACACTATATAAATCTTCTATTATATTAATATTTTTTGTTTCATATGCAAAACATACTATTTCTATTTCCATTTCAACATATATAGAATGACTGTCAACATTGTTTGGTTTAATTATAAGATTCTTCATTTTGTAATCAACATCACAGCTATTATTATCATTAATGTTCTCTATATCTACAAACCCCATAACTGGAATTCTAGTAGTGATATTTTTTATTCTATTATCTTCTGTTAAATATAGAATTGATATCTCTGCATCTGCCTTTGCAAGAACTTTATTGTAGCTTAATTTTATATCTTTATCTACTATTTTAATTCCTACCTTCATAATTTCAGCTAAATCATCTATATTATCTATTCCTATTGTATCCTTTGCATAAACTCTTGTACTTCCTTCTCCCACTAATGAATTAACCATTCTTTGATTGTTTAACATTTGAATATCTTCTATATTATTAACATTAGATACAATTTGAACATTATCATTTGAATATACTTTTACTTCTACTTCTAAAATTACTTTTACATTTATTTTTCTTCCATTTAAAACCTTAGTCTCTATTTTCTTTATATTTACTTTTTCATTTGCTGTCATTTGCGACATACAATTTTCTATATCTATCATTCCGTGTAAAGTCAAGAACTGTATTTAGACTTCTTACCGTACTATCTTCGCTATCAGCTAAATACATAATATATGTATTTATGCTTCCATCTAGCCTTATCTTTCCATCCATTACTTCTTTTTTATATACACATGGTATTCCATTTGCACTAATTATATTTAATACATCTGGTTTAATATCATTTACTATAACATCTCCCTCTACTATAATTTCATCTCTCTTTTGTCCAACTATTTGATTTATGCATACACTTTCTTTTTCTGTTTCTAGTAGCATATAAAATCCCTCCTTAAAGTTTAATAATATATATTATATTTAGAGGGACAAAAAAAATTCCTAAAATTTAGGAATTTTTATATTTATATAAATTTTACTTTTGTAATGGTGGTATTAATGGACAGTATCCTTCTCCATCAAATACTGAAACCTCTAAATCTCTTGTAAGTATATCTGTATATCTGTAGCTAACATTAGTATCATGTTCTTCGTATTTTACTACAAATATATTTGGATATGTTTCTTTTATAACTGCTTGTTCTTCAAAAGGTTTGTTTCTTCCAAGTGATCCCTTAACAATTATCTTTTGTCCAATTTTTTCTCCTATCTCATTTTTTATAGTAGAAATATCATTTTTGTAGATCATAAATCTCACGCACCTTTATTATTTATATGACGTGATTATATCATTCCATATGAAAAATGTCAAAAAACGTATTATATTATTTTTGTGTTGTAACCTTTGTGTCTGTAGTGTTTTGTGCCTTTGTCTGGCTTTTGTTACAATTGTGTTACAATATTGTTGCATTATTGTTACTTATCCTATTATTCTACTTTTCCCTCTTGCGCCAATACCACTTATCCCCTTTGCCCCTTCTTTTATATCTTTTTCTATTTCTCTACTGCTCACAAAACGATAATCTTCTGTAACAGCAATTTTCTCTGCTACTATTAGTGGGTCTACAAAATCAATTAAAATTCTACCAGGAGATGATGCAAAATCTGCACCTGCTGATATTATACCTTCATAAAAACTTTGGCATGCACCGAGCAAATATTACTAATTTATCTGAATTTTTTCCCCAGGTTCTTGCTTCTTTTACAGTATTCATAAAATGCCTTGAATTTCTATAATTATATATGTTATTATAATTACTTCCATTTTTTAGCATTGCATCATGTCCAGTTATTACTAATATATCTGGGTTATATTTATTTAAAAGTGGAATTACAACTTTTGATTGCCTATTTTCTGCTATATTTTTTACTATTGCATTAAGTCCAATTTTGTTGTAATATCTAGCAGATTTTTCACTATATTTTTTATCTCCATCTAAATGTAAGATTTTACCTGTATAAATTTTTTGTCTTATTAATTTCTCATTTACTTTGTTTTTGTATTTATTTTTTTTTATCCTATTTTCTAAATATAAATCTGACGATTTTATACTATTAATCACTTCTTGTCTGCTAATTATTTCTAAATCTTCTATTGGACTATTTGCCATAATACGAATATTTAGACCTTTTAATATAGCAAATTTCTTATTCATTCTAGTTTTTAATATTTTATCTACAATAAAAAATATATCTTTTCCATAGGATATTCTACCTACAATATCTCCTTTTTTTATACTCATTATTATCACTCCAAAATAAAATTCGGTATTATATTTTATGTCGAGAATTGTAGGTTTGTGAATAAAAATCTATATAGAGTTAAGATAAAAATTACTTTTTTATATGCGAAGCTTTTTTGTTGAATAGGAAAAATGCTTAGTTTTTCCTATTCAACAAGTAAATGCAGAGATTATTATAACCTCTGCATTACTTTTATAACTCCAGCGTTAATCTCCAATTAGATTAAGTATCCCACTAGGAAACATCTCTTTTTGGATACTTTTCATGACTGTATTTTAATTTTGTTGCCATTCCCCCTCTTATATGCCTTTCTGCCTTATTCTCATCTAAAACTTTTCTAACTTCTATTGCCAGTGCTTTGTTTATATGTATTAATCTTTCACTTACATCTTTATGTACTGTAGATTTTGAAATGCCAAATTTTTTTGCTGCACCTCTTACTGTATCTTTTGAATCTATTATATATTGTGCTAAAGTAATTGCTCTTTCTTCTATTGATATACCTTTCATAAAAGCAAAACCTCCTCTAAGCGATACGTTGTTTTGTACATTGTATTCATGCAGAGGTTGTATTATGATAAATATTATTATCTACCATATCTCATCTGTTGCTTTTCTCATTCCACTCTATCTAGTGATACGGACATACTATCTAAATGCAAAATAGCAAAATGAAAAGGAACATCTATTACTACTAATAAACGTTCCTTTTCTAACTAACCTCTTCCATCCAAACCTCCTTGTTACAAATTAATACTTTTCGTATTTAGAAGAGTATCTATATAATCAACTAGATTGCTACATCTAGCACATCCTAGTTGTAATTATATTGTAACATATTTTACATAAAATGTCAACCAAATTTATTGCTTGACATTTTATGTAAATTGTTATATCATTTTATAGCTAATTGCCAATTAGCAGATACCCTTCAACCTAAATAATTATAGAAAGGACTGAAAAAAATGAAGGTAGAAAGTAGCAGTAATTTTTCTAAAAAAGAGGTGAATGCGTTATACAATTTTTGTGAAGAATTCTTAGGCCGTTATAGTTTTAAAGGTGTTTCAAAAGAAACTATTAACTTTTCTAACTTAGTAAATGCCATAAACCTTTTACCTAAGAAAGAGCGGGAGAATGTTTATTTGTATTTAAGTGGTAAACGTTATAGTGACAAATATCTTTCTAGAGCAGTTTTTTCATTAAGAACTGTTAAACTTAGATTTATGTATGATCAAGTTCTTATTGCTTGTATAAGAAGGGCAACAGATTATCAAAATTATGAACTCCCAATAGTTTTGGGTTATGTAAGGTTATATGATAGCTTTTCTGGATGTCTTCATGATGATAGTATTTCTAAAGAATTTACTATATCTAAAATTGAACACATCATTAATATGTTGCCGTCATATATGACAGATGTACTCGATTTACACTATGGCCTAATTGATGGCAGACAATTTTCAATAAAAAAAGTCTCAAGAGAACTAAATCTTAATGTTGAAACTTGTAAACAAATAATAAGCAACGCCTTGATTCTCCTTAGAAATTACTGCTAAAGTATCTCTTCCCCCGAGAAATTTCTTGGGGGTTTCTTTTAACTTCCCTTTAAATATTAATAACTAATTTATTAAATTTGGAATTTATATATTTCTCTAATTTTACCATAAATTCATCTGCTAATATTTCCTTTTTTGCAACCATTTCTAACCCTTTTTCCCAACTCGCTGTTAATTTTGGATTTAACATGTCTGGCATTGAACTTTTTACTATATCATATATTGCCTCCCCTTTTAATGTTGGAGTTATTATTTGGGTTTTATTATTTATTTCTATATATTTAATCCTTTCTAACTTCTTTATTATCTCTGCTCTTGTTGCACTTGTTCCAATTCCCGCTCCTTTTATCTGTTCTCTTAATGTTTCATCCTCGATAAATTTTCCCGCATTTTCCATTGTTAAAATCATTGAGCCTGTATTGTATCTTGTAGGTGGTACAGTTTCTGCTTCTTTTGTTTTTATTTCTACACTATCTAATTGTTGTCCTTTTTTTAATGTTGTTAGAAATTCTATCTTTTCATTTTCTTTTTGAGGGTCGCCTAAGGACATGCCGACCCCTACATTGTTTGCGATTTGTTTTGTTTGAGAATTATCGCGAACATCAGCCCCTACATTTTTATTAGGTTTTAAAATCTCTAAATAACCTTGCTTTGTGCATACCTTTTCACTTGCTGTAAATTTTTCATTATTAACATCAAAACCTACTGAAACTTTATTAAATTCAGCAGGTGGATAAAATATGCTCAAAAATCTTTTTACAATTATTTTGTATATATCTTTTTGCAAATTTGACAGTTTTTCATAATTTTCATATCCTTGTCCTGTTGGGATAATTGCATAATGGTCCGTAATTTTACTATCATTTACATATTTTGTTTTAATCAAATTTGTAGAATATTTTTCTTCTATCATTTTTGATATATAACCTTGTATTTCTTCATCTTTAAATCCTTTTGCAATACCATTTAGATTTTTAGATATTTCTTTTGCAACTGCTGTAGAAAGTACTCTTGCATCTGTTCTTGGATATGTTACTAGTTTTTTTTCGTATAATTCTTGAATAACTTCCAACGTTTCATCTGGCTTTATTTTAAATTTTTTAGAACATTCATTTTGTATTTCTGCTAGATTAAATAATAGTGGCGGATTTTCTTTTTGTTTACTCTTCTTAATTTCCGACACAATAGCTTTTTGTTGTTTTAAATATTTAATAAAATCTTCTGCATCCTCTTGTCTTTTAAATCCAGTTTCGTTATAAAGTTTATTAGAATTATATAATTTAGATTTTTCATTTACTTTCCATTCTGCATCTATGTTATTTTCTTCTTCTCCAAAGGTGCCTACTATTTTATAATATTTTTTCTTAACAAAATTTTTAATCTCTCTTTCTCTTTCAACTACAATACCCAATACACAGGTCATTACCCTTCCAACTGCGATTGATGTTCTTTCTTCATTTACTTGTCTTGCAACTCTTCTTCCTTGTGTGATAGAAAGAAGCCTTGAGAAATTTATACCTATTAAATAATCTTCTTTTGCTCTTAAATATGCAGAATCTGAAAGGCTATCATATTCTGATGCATCTTTTGCTTCTTTTATTCCCCTTAAAATTTCTTCTTCTGTTTGTGAATCTATCCATACACGTTTTATTTTTGCATTTGGGTTAGGCTTTGCCATCATTAGCACAAGTCTTTGTATATATTCTCCTTCTCTCCCTGAGTCGCCTGCATTATATATTTCACTTATATCTTCCCTTTGAAGAAGGCTTTGTATTATATTAAACTGATTCTGAACTGCTGGGATTATTTCATATTTCCATTCCTTTGGCATAAATGGAAGTGTATCCAATCTCCATTGCTTTAGCTTTTCATCGTACTTTTCTGGATATGACATAGTAACTAGGTGTCCAACACACCAAGTAATTATCCATTCATCAGACTCCAAATATCCATTTTTTCTATTTGCATTTATTTTTAAAGCTTTCGCAAATTCCATTGCCACTGAAGGTTTTTCTGTAATTAGTATCTTTTTCATATATCTCTTCCTATTTTTATATACAAATTGTAATTTGTGTGATTAAATTAATTTTAAATCTGTAGGGGTCGCACCCCTGGGCGACCCTTAAATATGCGGGTCGCCGTGGGCGGCGACCCCTACAACATTTGCAATTATTTTGTTTTTGCAATAAATTTTGTTTTTTCTGGGCGGGTGTGAAACCCCGCCCCTACAATTTCAAAATTCTAATCTCCAATCTCTAACCTCTAATCTATAATCTCTAATCTCTAACCTCTAATCTCTAATCTCTAACCTCTAATCTCTAAATAACAAATTACAATTTATTTTTCTTTTTTTACATCTAATTTTATATGAACTTCTCTTAGTTGCTTTTCTGTTACATTTCCTGGTGCTCCCATAAGCAAGTCTTGTGCTTTACTGTTCATTGGAAATGCTATTACTTCACGAATATTTGGTTCATCTGCTAAAATCATTATCATTCTGTCTACACCTGGTGCTATTCCTGCATGTGGTGGAGCTCCGTAGTGGAATGCATTAAATAATGCTGGGAACTTGTTTTCTATAGTTTCTTTAGTGTATCCTGCAATATCAAATGCTTTTATCATTATTTCTGGATCATGGTTTCTTACTGCTCCTGATGATAATTCTACACCATTACATACTAAATCATATTGGTATGCAAGTACCTCTAGTGGATTTTTTTCTTCTAAAGCTTTTAACCCACCTTGTGGCATTGAAAATGGATTATGGCTAAATGCTAATTTCCCTTCATCATCTAATTCGAACATTGGAAAATCTACTATCCAACAAAATTTAAATGTATCTTTTTCTAAAAGGTCTAATCTATTTGCAAGTTCACTTCTTATTTGTCCTGCTATGTTTTCTACAACACCCTTTTTATCTGATATGAAGAATAAAGAATCTCCTACTTTTGCTCCAATTTGTTTTAATAGTTTTTCTTTTGATTCTTCGTCAATAAATTTTGCAATTGGTCCTTGAAGTTCATTACCTTCATTTACTTTAAGCCATGCTAAGCCTTTTGCTCCACATTCAGATGTTGCAAAGTCAACCATTCCATCATAGAATTTTCTTGGTATATCTTGTGCATCTGGAAGAACTATTATTCTTACTATTTTACCTTTAAATGCATTAAATTCTACATGTTGGAATATTTCTGTTACGTCTTGTATGATTAATGGATTCCTTAAATCTGGTTTATCACTTCCGTATTTTAACATTGCTTCTTCAAAAGGAATTCTTGTAAATGGTGTTTGGCTTATTTTTTTATTTGTAAATTCTTTAAATGTGTTATATATAACTCCTTCCATTACTTCGAAAACATCTTCCTGAGTGGCAAATGCCATTTCCATATCTAATTGGTAAAATTCTCCTGGTGCTCTATCTGCTCTTGCATCTTCATCTCTAAAGCATGGTGCTATTTGAAAATATTTATCTATTCCTGATACCATAAGTAATTGTTTAAATTGTTGTGGTGCTTGTGGAAGCGCATAAAACTTACCTGGATGTACTCTACTTGGTACTAAGTAATCTCTTGCTCCTTCTGGTGATGAACTTGTAAGTATTGGAGTTTGCACTTCTGTGAATCCTCTATCTACCATTTGATTCCTTAAAAATTGAATAACTTTTGCTCTTAATAAAATATTGTTTTTCAATTTATCATTTCTTAGATCTAAAAATCTATATTGAAGTCTTAAGTCTTCCCTTACCTCTTTATCTTCATTTATTTCAAATGGTAAGTTTCTTGTTCTTTTTCCTAATATTTCGCATTCTTCAATTTCAACTTCTACTTCACCTGTTGCAATATTTTTATTAATTGTTTCTTCATCTCTTTTTCTAACTTTACCTGATATAGATACTGTTGATTCAACTGGTATTCTTGAGATTTCATCAACAAGTTTATCTTCTCCTGATATAACAGCTTGAGTTATTCCATATTGATCCCTTACATCAACAAAAACTAATCCTCCTAAATCTCTTATTGTTTGAATCCATCCAGCAATTTTTACTGTTTCTCCAACGTTTTTTAAACTTAATTCATTACAGTTATGTGTTCTGTACTCGTTCATTTTGTTTTCCCCCTTCTTTTTGGACAGCTAATAGCTGCCCCTACAAATATTTGTAATAAATAAAACAAAAACGTCCCTGTATACATATTGTATACAGGGACGAAGATAACTTTATTTCTCCGCGGTGCCACCCTTATTGGAATTTTATTTCCCGCTTTTGTTATTGTTTTTTATAAGCTCCAATGTGTTTCATAATTAATCTTATTTATAAATGCTTTCAGCCTAGGCATTTACTCTCTTTAAATAATTATATTAATTACTTTCATTGTAAAACGCTTTTTGTGATTGCTATATATTTTATCTTATTTTTTCTTTTTTGTCAATTATTTATACAAATTTTGTTTTCGGAAAATATTTACATTATTTGTCAATAGATTATTAATTTATTTTCTCTACCTTTGCAATAAGTATTGTCATATCGTCTTTTGCAATGCCTAATCCATTATCTATTGCTTCTTGCAATAATATATTTGCAATTTTTTGAATATCTTCTGTTTCTATGTTTTCTAATAAATCCTTTACCCATATTTCCTTGTTTGTAAGTTCTTGATTTGACTCCAATATTCCGGTCGCTACACATTACTATTATTTCTCCACCTTTTAAGTCCTTATCATAAACTACTAAATCAATATTATCTACTATTCCTGCAGGTAAAGATACTGCTTTTACAACTTCTACTTTATTTTTAGATTTTATAAATGTTGGACATGCTCCATTCTTTATAAATTCAATATTACCATTACTACTATCAAACACAGATATGTCAATAGTTGCATATGTTTCTTCGTTAGAATTTAAATTTACAGATGAATTTATTAACCCTATTGAAACATCTTTATCAAATCCTGTAGTAAGTAATCTTTTTAGCATTTTAATGACTGTTGAACTGCTTTTTTGTGCTCTTGGCCCGTGAGCCCATTCCATCACTTATTGCCATCATAAATTTCCCATCATGTAATTTTGTTTGTATACTTGTATCTCCAGATACTTCACTATTGTTTTTAGTTGTTTTTACAGAGGCAATTTGTATTTTAAATTTTTTTTCTTTTACTTCTTCTGCTTGTTTTTGAGTGTGACCACTACCATCTTCAATATCTTCTGCAAGTGATGATATTACCTTAGATACTCCTCCGCAGTTGATTTGCAAGTATCTTTTTATTACTTGCTTCTTTTTGTTTCCATATTAAATTTAATTTATTTATTCTATAGGTATGATTAATTGCTTTAACAATTTGATTTAAATCATTTTCTATTTGGCTATATCTTTCATCTTCTTCATTTACTCCTATTATATAATTATTATTTTTTTCGAATACTTGAATTAATTCTTCTTTATTTATCTCTTCTTTATCCTCTAATATTTCATAAATATCATCTAAAATATTTTCATTAAAATCTATAATATCTTCATATAATAAGTTATCTGTAAAATCTTCTATATTGTTTAGTAATTCTTCTTTAAAACTATTCTTGCTGTCTTCTTCTAATTCCTCGTCTGTTTCAATTGTCGTTGCTGCAACCTCTTTATAGCTTTGTGCTATTTCAGATATTGTTTCAGAAACACTATTTAATTTATATACTGTTTCTTCTCTATCTCCTTCTAATTCCCCACCTGTTGTAGGTAGTAATTTAGTTTTTCCAACTATATCAGATATATCAATTTCTACATTTTTAGGTAGAAGTAATAATCCCAACGAAGCTACTAATATTTCTCTTATTGTTATAATTGGCACTGTATTTCCATTTGTTACATATGTAAGTATAGCATTTCCCAAACAAAATCCTACTATTACTCCTATTTTTCCTAATTTGTTTAGTATTCCAGCTATCATTCCGTGATATTGCATATGAAGCCACTAAAACAGGATTTGAATTTCCTATTATTCCGCAACACCATTCCTATTGTAATTCCTGATGTTGCTCCAACTAACATTCCATTTTTCCATCCTAAAAAAAGCACTAGCATAATACTTAAAATATTACTAATTGATAAACCAAAAATGTTAAGTCCATGTAAAGAATAAAATGCAATTGCAATAAGAAGACTTGCTCCTATTACTTCTTCTACTGTGAAAGCTCGCTTTATTCCATATTCTTTTATTACTGTAATTGAATTTGCAAATACTTTATAAAAGATATAGGTAAGTAATGAAAACATAATACTTCCTAACAAATCATATACTAAGAACAATGTAAAAAACATTTTACCTGCTTGTACAATAAATGCGGAAACTAAAACATATAATCCTAATTTTTGTTTTTCGTTTCTATCTTTTTCTTGAAATCTTGGTCTAAATATAAGTGTTGCTACTATAAATAACAAAGTCATAACTAAATAGCTTAAAAAACCATTTACACCAAAACCAATTAAAGTACCTAGCCCTGCTGAAATATATACAATTCCTGCTGGTATTCTATTACTGCACACTGCTGCAAATATAGCAAGCCCAAAAGGCGCAAATTCTTCTCCAAATCCAACTAATGAAACCATAAATGATATTGCATATAAAACAAAGTCTGATACTGAAAAAAGATTTTTTAAGTTTATTGTATTTTTGCCTTTTTTAGTATCAAAACTTTCATTTTCCTCTTTTATTTCTTCATCTATAATATTTTGAAACATCCTTACCACCTTCAATACTTTTTCTATTCTTTTGCAAATTTTTATTTAATATCGGACGGCTAATAGCCGTCCCTACGAATTTTATTTTATCACTTGTAAATATACTTTTTTGTCATATCTAGTTGTCAAAATAGAAAAAGTTTTTTGCAATTTGTGATATATTTACTTATTTTTTTCTCTTTTGATTACTTTGTTTTTAATTTTTTAGTTATAATGTGTATTTTTTAAGTTTGTTCTGTAAAATATTCGTTTATCCTTATTATAAGCTCATGTTTTGCTTCCTCCATGGTCATTCCTTCTAGTTGAGCTCCTGCTAGTGTAATATGCCCTCCTCCTCCGAAGTTTTTCAAGTATTATTTGAACGTTTATATCACCTATTGAGCGTCCACTAATACAAATTTTATCTCCTAAATTACCTATTACAAATGATGCAGTTATATTGCTAATTGTAAGCAACTCATCTGCTGCTTTTGCACAAATTAAATTAGCGTTTTTATCTTTTTCGTCATATTCAGAAATTCCTATAGATTCATTTATAATTTCTGCTTTTTTAACTATATCTGCTATTACATTATAACTTTCCAAATCACTTTGAAACCATTTTTTAACCCTTATTATATCTATACCATATTTTCTAAGATATGCTGCCGCTTCAAAGGTTCTAACTCCTGTTTTAAATGTAAAATTTTTAGTATCCATCATTATACCTGCATATAATCCTTCAGCTTCTATTTGCTCTAGCAATACATCATTTGTGCCATATTCTATAATTTCTGTAACTAATTCTGATGCTGAAGATGCATATGCTTCGTGAAAAGTAAGTATAGCATTTTCAATATAATCTGCACTTTTTCTATGATGATCTATTATAACAATGTTTTCTGTTTTTTCTAATAGTTCTGGTACTTCCACATAACTTTTTTTATGCGTATCTGTAATTATTAATAGAGTATCTGGCGTTATTTTAGCTGTAGCTTCATTTTTATCTATAATAACATTTTTATATTCTTCTTGTTCTTCTAATGCTTCTATAAAGTTTCCTAATGCTAAACCTTTTGTTGTATTTACTATATATGCATCTTTGTTTAATGTTCTAGCAAATCTATATAAGCCTAAACTAGACCCTACAGAATCAATATCTCCATTTAAATGGCCCATTATTATAACATTACTTGCATCTTTTATTAATTCTTCTAATGCATGTGCTACAACTCTTGCTTTTACCTTTGTTCTTTTTTCTAATTCTTGTGCTTTTCCTCCAAAGAAACTATATTTTCCCTCAGTCTTAATTACTGCTTGATCTCCTCCTCTTCCGAAGTGCTATATCCATTGCATCCTGAGTCTCTAAATATTTTTCATAGTTTGTATTTCCTTCGTTAGAAATAGCTATACTAAGTGTTATTTGTAATTTCTCTTCTGTTTTTATTTCTTTTATCTTATCTAAAATACTAAATTTTTCATTTTTCATTTCTTCTAAATGTTTTTGCTCAAAAATATAAACAAATGTGTCTCTTTCTGTTTTTATCATAATACCTTCTGTTTCAGCTGCCCAATCATATAGCATTTTTTCGATTGTTGCCATTATTTGTGATTTTTCTTCAGTTGCCATCCTTTGAATTATTTCTTCATAATTATCAATCATAATAATTCCTATACATGTTTTTGAATCATCATATTTTTGAGATAATTCTTTTATTTCTGTTATATCTATAAAATATAAGATAGTCATATATTTATTTGTTTTTCTTTTATCTTTTTGCCTTATTTTTACATAATCTCCAATTACATGATAGGTTCTTTCATCTATTTTAACTTCTTTGTCAACTGTAGGCATATTATTATTGTCGATATCAGTTTTTATTTCTTTTGTAATATCATCTATATATTTGTTAATTCCAACATTTGCAAATTCTTTGTTAAATTTGGAACTCCTCCAAATCACATTTCCGTCTGTTTCCAATATTATTAGTGGAAATGGAGAATTTATTAAAGTATTTTTTGCTGCTGAATCCATACTAATTGTAAGTTCATTAATATAATTTGATACTTCACCTTTTCTTTTATTATATATCCATATGGTGTATATAATTATTCCTATATATAATATAATACTAGGAATAATATATATTGGCACATTTACACATAATAATATTAATATAACAGCTATAACAAATAAATATAATTTTGTTTTTAACTCTATGTTTTCAAATATTTTTTTATTATTGCTTGACATATTTTTTATATCTCCCCTTTAATGTTGTAACCTTAATAATTGTATCTCAAAATGGCTATTTTGTCAATTTTTTAAACCAATAGTCTGATATTTTTGCAAAATTTTCTAATGATAAATTTTCTCCCCTTACTCTTAAATCAAATCCTAAATTTATTAGCATTCTTTCAATTTCTTCCTTGCTTCCCAAATTTCCATTTGATAATCCATTTAATAGTGTTTTTCTTTTTTGCATAAATGCAATTTTTATAATTTTAAATAAAAGTTCTTCACTTTCCACTTTAACAGATGGAGTTTTTAATACATTTAATTTTATAACACTAGAATTAACCTCTGGTGCAGGTAAAAAACATGTATTTTGTACATCTAATACTTTTTCTGGATTTGTATAGTAATTAATTGCACATGTTATTGCACCTGAATTTTTTCCTCCTGGAATATCTACTAATCTGTCTGCAACTTCTTTTTGCACCATAACGGTTATGCTTTCTATGTCTAATCGTTCTTCTAAAAGTTTCATTATTATTGGAGTAGTTATATAATATGGTAAATTTGCAACAATTTTTACTGATGTTATATCTACACTTTTCTCTTGCTTTATTAAACCATTTAAATCTACTTTTAATACATCTTCATTTATTAACCTAAAATTACTGTAGAATTTAAATCTATCATTTAAAATCTCAATCATTCTTGTATCAAGTTCAATACAAACCACTTTGCCTGCATTATCAAGTAGCCTTTGCGTTAGACTTCCGAAGTCCTGGACCAATTTCAATAATTAAATCTTCTTTTTTTATATCAGCAGCTTTAATTATTCCATTTACTATATCTTCATCAATTAAAAAATTTTGCCCAAGCTTTTTATTTGCTGATATATTATATTTTCTTAAAATATTCTTTGTTTCATTATATAAATTCAATTCTATCACCTTTTTTATTATATAATAATATTAATATCTATTGCAACAGATTGGAATTTGTTGTTTAGAGATTAGAGATTAGAGGTTAAAGATTAAAAATTAAAAATTAATTTAAGAAAAGGGGCGATTTTAATCGCCCGTAAAATCATGTCAAATTTATTGCAAACGTTGTAGGGGCGGGCCTTGTGTCCTCCCGCAAAAATATGCAAAATTAATTTCGTATTTTTCGGACGGCAGATTGCCGTCACTACATTTTTAAATTCTAATCTCTAACCTCTAATCTCTAAACAACAAATTCCAATTTATACTGTTGATTTTTCTAGAATTATGATATACAATTTTCTTAAATTATATATAAAATCGAGGTTATAATAATGGGAAGAAAAAATAAAAATATTAAAATAGATAATATAGGTTTAAAGAGGCTACGCATGTTCATGGCTGTTGGTTTTGTAATTCTTATTTTACTTGTGTTTAGAATAGGATATATACAATTTGTTCAAGGTGCAGAACTTAAGGAAGAAGCTGTAACAAGGCAACTAGCTAATAAAACTCTAACACCTAACAGAGGAACAATTTACGACTCTACAGGTAAAGCTCTTGCAATTAGTGCAAAGGTTGACACAGTTTCCATAAATCCATCTCAAGTAAAATATTCTAATGGAGATGAAGTTAATAAAGAAGTTTTAGCACATGCATTCAGCGATATTTTTGAATTAGATTATTCAGAAACTTTAGATGACTTAAACACAAAAACTTCTTCTTTTATAATTGCTTCTAAAGTTGAAAATGATAAAGTAGAAGCACTTCAAAAATGGATGGATGATAATAAAGTAAGTTCAGGTATTACCATTACAGAGGACACAAAAAGGTACTATCCTTATAATAATTTAGCTTCAAATCTTATTGGTTTTACTGGTAGCGAAAACACTGGTAGAATGGGGTTAGAATATACTTTAGATGATATACTTTCTCGGAACTCCTGGTAAAACTTTAGTTGCTACAGACTCTGTTAAAAGTGAAATTCCAAATGGTCAGCAGTCTTATGTTGCTGCACAAAACGGTAATGACGTAACACTTACAATAGATGTAAATGTGCAGTCAATTGCAGAAAAATATCTTGCACAAGCTGTAACTGATAATAAAGCAGATGGTGGAAATGTAATTATAATGAATCCATCTAATGGAGATGTTCTAGCTATGGCAACATATCCAGATTACAATTTAAATGAACCATATACCATAAATACAGCTGAGTTAAAAGAAAAATGGGACACATTATCTTCCGAAGAAAAAAGCAGTGAATTATATAATATGTGGAATAACCCTGCTGTGCAAAGTACATACGAACCAGGCTCAACTTTTAAAATAATTACAGCAGCTGCTGGTTTAGAAGAAGGAATTATTACTCCTGATAATCACTCTGATTTCTATTGTTCTGGTTCTGAAAATATTTCTGGAGTAGAAATGCGATGCTGGAAATATTATGATCCACACGGCTCACAAAGTCTAAAAGAAGCTCTAGCAAATTCATGTAATCCTGCTTTTATACAACTAGGTCAAAAAATAGGAGCACGTACTTTGTATAAATACTACAGAGGTTTTGGCTTATTTAATACTACCAACTCATATTTTTATGGAGAATCAAATAGTGTATTTTTTGACGAAAATAATATAAATGAATTCAACTTAGCTACAATGTCATTTGGTCAGAGATTTACAATTACTCCAATCCAACTAATAACTGCAATATCATCTATAGCTAATGAAGGTGTTTTAGTTGAGCCACGTATTGTAAAAGAAATTAAAAATACTGATACAGGTGCGGTAACTACAATAGAACCAAAAACAGTAAGACAAGTTGTTTCAAAAGAAACTGCCGAAACATTAATGGAAATGTTAGAATATGTAGTAAATGAAGGTACAGGTAAATATGCTAAAATTTCTGGTTATTCTATTGGTGGAAAAACAGGTACATCTGAACCCCTTTCAGGAAACGAAGATGAAGGTTATGTAGCTTCTTTTATTGCTATGTCACCAACTGTAAATACTCAAGTTGTTGTTTTAGTTACAATATATGATCCTAAAGGAGATAGTCACCAAGGTAGCCAAGTTGCAGGCCCTGTAGTTAAACAAATTTTATCAGAAGTGCTTCCATACTTAGGAGTAGCCTCTGAAAATACTTCTGACTCAAGTTCTACCACTTCTAATAATAGCAGTTTGCTTCCTGATGTTAGAAATAAAACAATAGAAGAGGCAAAAGCTTTACTAAAAGATTCTGGATTTAATGTTAAAATTACAGGAGATGAAGATGAAGCTACAACTTTAATTGTGGATCAAGTTCCAAAACCTGGTGTTACTTTGTTAGAAGATTCTACTATATATTTATATACATCAAACAACAATGTTCGTTCTACGACAACAGTACCAGACCTAAGGGGAATGTCTGTTGCTCAAGTAATTAATTCTATACAAGCTTCTAATTTAAATGTTATTATGGATGGCTCTGGAACAGTTGTAAGTCAGGATATTGCATCACGGAAAAGAAGTTGAACAAGGAACTGCCATAACTGTTACAATGCAAACTGAAACTGCTAGTGGGTATTAAGGCTTTTAAAATATTAAGCAAAGAAAATCATTTACTGTTAGTATAGCTGATAGTAAACACGTTGTAGAAGCTGATTATTTTGGAGTAGTATCAGGAAATAGCACTCCAAATAAATTTGAAAATAGTGGTCTTTCAGCAACAAAATCAGAAAATGTTGATGCACCCATTATAAATGAATTTCCAATTTGTTTTGAATGCGAATTTATAGAATATCAAGATGATGAATATGGTTGTGGAGTAATAGGAAAAGTAGTAAATGTTACTGCTGACGAAAATGTTATGAATGGAGAAAATGTTGATATAGAATTAGTTAGTGCTATCGCCTTTGACCCATATACTCATGGATATTATAAAGTTACTAAGAGGGTAGGCGAAGCTTTTAAAGATGGATTACAACTAAAAAAATAACTATACAACTTGCAATTTATTGCAGAGATTATCAATATAACGATAATCTCTTTTTATTACCAATATTCTTGTTTTTATATTCATCTTCTAATATTTTATTTATCTCTTCTGGACTCTCTTTGCAACCATTATTTAGCCACTTTTTAACAACCGCATTCAAACCAGCCATAAAAAATTCAATATGATAGTCTATATATTTATCATCATATATAGTTTTAGATAAAGTTGTTAATGTTCAGACTAAAATTTAAAAAGTAGAATAAATGTAGGGGCGATTTTAATCGCCCGCTCTCCAAAGAAATTGCTAAAATATGAATTACAATTTGGTCTGAACATTAACACAAAGTTTTGGCAAAAAAATGTTCGTTAATATTGCTTTTTCTATATTTCTATGCTATACTGACTAACATAGGAAATGAGAATAAGCAGATGTGGTTTGCCACTTTTAATCCACAACTTATGTTGTGAGTGAGGAGGTGGTGCTATGATAGAAGCAGTTTTATTAGAGATAATATACTTACTTTTATTTGGCTTAGTTGTCGAAACTATTATAGTATTTGCCTTAATTATATTGGTTATAATTTTAAGCAAATAGACAATAAAAAAACACATCTGTAACTTGGCAGTTCAATGTGTTTTTTTACATATTAACTGGCAAACCACGTTTGTGGATTTTCCATTTCCTATTTTTATTATACTCAAAATTTTTAAAAATGTCAAACAAAATATAAAAATTATATTTTAAATTTTTTAGTTAATGTTCAGACTAAAATTTAAAAAGTAGAGTAAAATGTAGGGGCGAATTGCATTCGCCCGCTCTCCAAAGAAATTACTAAAATATGAATTATAATCTGTTAAACATATAAATTTATTCAGCTCCTCGGCTCAATATGTGTTTTAGCAATTCTAGCTGAAAATTGAACGAGCCTCTCGGTTCCCGCTTCCTCCTTCAATTTTCTTTAAGAATTGCACAAACCCTCCAATCACATTCGTCGCTTCATAAATTGATGTGTTTTAACAGATTTATAATATTCTGCATTTCAAATTACTAATTATAATTTTGACCTGAACAATAACATTTTTTATAGTGTTTTATCAACTTTTATAAAGTTTTACAAGGTGGAGCGGGTAGTGGGAATCGAACCCACGCTATCAGGTCGGAAGGTGTAATTTATACTTTTTTAAATTTGTTTAAAATCAATAAATTCATTGTGGCTGTAGGAAAATATCTGTTTTCGCAAAGGCATAACAAAGCATAAAAAGACATACTTTTTCATGCAAATTACGTCAAAATTACGTCAATTTTTTTGTCCTACTTTCTAGTGTTTTCAATTCTTTTAGTGTTATCCAATCATCTATTATTTCTATTTCTTTTTTCATTTCTTGATATCTTTCTTCTTCTATAATTTCTCTTTCTTCTACAACTAATTTTTCCATTTTACTTCTCCTTATCAGAGAAACGCGTTTCTTTATGTTAGTTAAATTATACTCTCCAGTGTCGAATAATGTCAAGATAAATCGTATGCCA
>CALXNI010000047.1 GCA_944389715.1 uncultured Clostridia bacterium
TATATCTATCTCTTTCTTTAGTTTTTTGTTATAGTACTGTGCTATTAGTTTATCTAATTCTATGCTTATTCTATATGTTTTTTTATAATCTTCTTCGTTTGTTACACTTTCGTTTAATTTTCGCCTTAATTCCAAAATTTCTTCGTCTAACATATGCATTCACTCCTTTTATTGGATTTTTTTCTTTTGTATATTAATAAAATACCATATTTTTACATTTAGGTCAATAAAAAAACAGCATAAATGCTGTTTTTAAGGTAATTTTCGTATGCCATTTTTCTTTGTTTTATAACATCTGTTTGGGTTTTATTATTTTTTATTTTTTTGTTTTATCAAAAAGACTAAAAAGCGACAAATTGGAATTTGTAGAATAGAATTTGGAATTGAGAATTTGGATTTTGGATATGTAGGGGCGGTGTTCCACACCCGCCCGCAAACAGCAAATTTATTGCAAATGTTGTAGGGGTCGCCGCCCACGGCGACCCGCATATCAATATTTAAGGGTCGCCCAGGGGTGCGACCCCTACAGATTTTAAAATAAATTTACCCACACAAATTACAATTTTCCTTTCTTTTTTTCTTCTAAAGATTTTTTTATTAAAATAAATATCGAAATTAAAAATATAATTAAAGATAAAAGTTGTGAGATTCTTATATTTCCTAACATTAAGCTATCTGTTCTTAATCCCTCTATTAACATTCGTACAAATGAATAAAGAATTAGATATGTTAGTGTTATTTGTCCTTTATATTTCCTTTTATTTGATATAATTATTAGTAAAATAAATATTATAAAAGTGGCTATTGATTCATATAAAAAAGTTGGATGTACTTCTATGTATTTTCCTGCTTCGTATATTCCCATTCTCCAAGGAAGATTTGTCTCGTATCCATATGCTTCAACATTTATAAAATTTCCCCATCTTCCTATTGCTTGTCCGCAAAGCAAGGCTCGGTACTATGTAATCTAATAAATCCCATAAATTAATTTTCTTTTTTTTGCAATATATATAACAAGTAAGCACTCCTCCTATTATTCCACCATAAATAGCAAGTCCACCATTTCTTAAGTTAAATATTTGGTTTAAATTTGATATATAATAATTTGCATTAAATACTATGTAATATAATCTTGCTGAAATTATAGATATTGGTATTACAAGTATGCTTAAGTCTAATATATCACTAAATTTTATTCCAAATTTTCCATCTTTTATTTTAAATATTATTAAGCCAATTAAAAATGCAAATACTATTAAAATAGCATACCAATAAATATCTATATTACCTATTGAAAATGCTATTCTTGATATTTGCAATTTTAAGTTTAATAATGGAAATGTAATTGTATTCATATGTTATCCTTTTACAATTGATATTACAGTATTTTCTTCTTTAAACACATCTTCTAAAACTTGTTTTACATATTCTGGTTTTATTTGTTTATAACTCTCTAAATAATCAAAACTATTTACACCTTTAAAGTAGTCTGTTACAAACATTCTTGCTATTTCTGAGACACTATTAAATTCTTTTACTGTATTTCCGTAAAGCATATTTTTTATTCTATTAAATGTCTCTTCTTGTATCCCTTCTTTTTTTAGCTTATCTATTTCGTTTAGTAATTTTTGTAATACTTTATCTGGATCTTTTGAGCTACCTGTTATTGCTATATGTGCATAGTTTTCTTCAAATTCATACTCTAAAAAAGGCTCTGACATTATAAGTTCGTTTTCGTATAAATTTTTATATAAATTAGAGCTTTTGCCAATAAGCATGTTTAATAATATTTCTATTGCAATATGTTTTTTTACTAAATTCTCTTTTTCTAGTTTATCTTTTATTCCTATTACAAAAAGTGGCATACTTACTTCCATTTTTTGTTCTTTTCTTTTTTCTACAATTTGCTCTTGCTCTTTTTCGTATATTCTTTTTATTTCTCCTTGCGCCTTTTTTTCTATTAATCTATTTTTTATCTCTTTTATTAGGTCTTCTGAATTAAAATCTCCGCAAAAGCACATTACCATATTTGATGGGTTATAAAATGTATTATAGCATTTATATAACACATTTTTATCTATCTTTTGTATTGATTCTACAGTTCCTGCAATATCTATTATTATTGGATTGTTTTTATACATACATCTTAAAGCATTCATATATACTTCCCAATCTGGATAGTCATTGTACATATTTATTTCTTGTGCTATAATTCCTTTTTCTTTTTCTACATTTTCGTCTGTAAAATATGGATGCTGTACATAGTCCATAAGTTCATCTAGTGCTTCATAAAAGTTATCAGTTGCCTCAAATAGATATGTTGTATAATTTGTTGTTGTATATGCATTTGCATTAACTCCTAAAGCTGTTAATACATCTAAACTATTTGTTCCATTTTCTTGTTCAAACATTTTATGTTCTAAAAAATGTGCTATTCCGTCTGGTACTTCGGTTATTTTATTCTCTCCTGGTACAATAAATTTATTATCTATTGAGCCATAATGCGTAGCCCACATTACATATTTTTTTCTAATTCCTGTTTTTGGAATTATCATTATTGTTAAACCATTTTCTAATTTTTCTGTGTATAATTTTTCTTTAACACTTAAATTTTCTATAACTTGCATTAACATTCTTCCTTTCTATTTTTTATACAAATTGGAATTTGTGTGATTAAATTGATTTTAAATCTGTAGGGGTCGCACCCTTGGGCGACCCTTAAATATTGATATGCGGGTCGCCGTGGGCGACGACCCCTACAACGTTTGCAATTATTTTGTTTCGGGCGGACACAAGGCCCGCTCCCTACGACTATTTGCAATAAATTTGACATGTTTTTCCGTGCGATTAAAATCGCCCCTACAACATTTGCAATTAATTTATACAAAACCCATAATATATTTATATTTCCAGTCGCTAGGACGGAGGCAAAAATTTCATGTTAATGAAATTTTATGACCTCGCGTCCAACGCTCTCAATTTCTTAAGAAATATATTGTATTTATATTTATACTATTTGCAACTTCTTTTACGTCTTGCATTGTTACTTGTTCTATTTTTTTTGCATATTCTTCAAAGGTTGTAAATTTATCTGATAGTTCTTGTCCTATATAATATGTTATTTCTGAGTCTTGTTCATCCTGAACAGATGTAATCCCTGATACCATATATTTTTTTGCATTTATTAAATCTTCTTCTGTAAAATCTCCATTTTTCATATCTTCTATCTGTTTTTTTATTATTTCTAATGCTTTGTTAATGTTTTCTATTTCTATTCCACATCTAATATATATATTTGATTTTTGCCTTACATAGTTTGACCTTGCTGTATAAGCTAAGCTTGCTTTTTCTCTTACATTTTGAAATAATTTAGATGTTGCACTTTCTCCTAATATTACATTATATATAGATACTGGAAATTTTGAGTCTGGGTTTTTGATATTTACATCTAGCCCTATTACTAGTTTTCCTTGTGTTATATCCATTTTTTCTTCTATGTTTTTTATTTCTGATTTATTTGTTTTTTGCTCTTTATTTATTACATATTTTGCTTGTCTTTCTGCAAGTTTTTTAATATTCTCATTTTCCTTTACTTGATTTATTATTTCATTTGAATTTATATCTCCTGAAAAGAATATATCTATTTTTGCAGTTGATATTATATTTTTATAATGCTTATATAAATTCTCAGAATTTATATTTTCTAAATCTTCTATATATCCATATTTATATAGGCCATAAGGCTCTCCTTTGTACATTTCTTCTATACATCTATTTAATGAATATACATCTTTGTTGTCTATTTTAGAATCTATCAATGTTTTTATATTGTTTTTTTCCGATTCTACATATTCTTGTTTAAATTTATTGTTTTCTGTAAGTGGATTTAATATTATATCTAATAATAAATTTATACTCATTTGTGCAAGGTTTTCTCTGTGAGTTTCTGGTATAAAATTATCATTTAATGTTTCTAAATAGAATTTAATTACATGGTTATCTCCAATTTTTTCTATACCACAGTCAAATTCTGCTCCATACATTTCTTCTAATTTTTTTGCTATTTCTTCTTGCGTACTTAAATTTGCTGTTCCTCTTTTTAAAACAGCTGGTATCACAGCATCAAAAGTAACACTTTCTCTATCTAATGGTAAGGTTATAAACACAGCCATTAAATTTGTTTTAAATTTGTTTGTATCTATACAATGTAATTTTATACCTTGCTTTATCTCTTTACTTGTGTATGACATTATTTCCTCCTCTAATTGTAATTTATTATATTTTTTCCAAATATTTGGTTTTTTATTCTTTCAATAATTCTCTTACTACTTCATTTATTGCTTTTCCGTCTGCTGCTGCACCTATTTTTTCTTTTGATGCTTTCATTACTCTACCCATATCTTTTATTGTAGTTGCTCCAGTTTCTGATATTACTTGTTTTACAATGTTTGTTATCTCTTCTTTACTTAATTGTTTTGGCAAATATTCTGATATTATTTTTATTTCTTCTTTTACTTGGTCTATTAAATCTTGTCTTCCACTTTTTTCGTAATCAGCTAAAGAATCTTTTCTCTTTTTAGCTTCTTTTGCTATTATTTCTAATACTTGATTATCGTCAAGTTCTGTTTGTTTGTCTTTTTCTACTTGTAATATTGCTGCTCTTATCATTTGAACAACATTTTTTCTTAATATTTGCTTTTCCTTCATAGCTTCTTTTAAATCTGACATTAATTTTTCTTTTAACATATTCTTTTCCTCCTTCTAAATTCATAAATCGAATTTTGAGGGACAGTCCCTAGAATTATCATTAATAATATGGAAATTCCGGACAGTCCCATTAAAAAAGGCGAAAAGTTTTTGTTTTTATTTATAACTTCTCACCTCTAATTTCTAAATTAAAATTTTCTTTTTCTTGCTGCTTCTGATTTTTTCTTTCTTTTTACACTAGGTTTTTCGTAGTGTTCTCTTTTTCTAACTTCTTGCATTACACCATTTCTTACGCATTGCCTTTTAAACCTTTTTAATGCATCTTCTATATTACCATTATTAACTCTAATCTCTGACATTTATATTCCCCTCCCCTCACTACTGCTATCTCTACAATTAAGTGGGATTTTTAAACTTTTTATATTATATATCAAAATTAGCTAGTTGTCAACGGTATTTTTACTGGTTTCGGTTTGGAAAATATTAACATTTATTCTGTAATATATCAATATTATTTATCATATTCAAATAAATCTCCTAATGGTTTTGCTTCGTTTAATCTTTTAATTGCTTCTGCAAATAATGGAGCTATTGATACTACTTTTATTTTATCTATTCTTTTTTCTGGCTCAAGTGGAATTGTATTTGTTACTACTAATTCTTTGATTGGAGATTTTTCTATTCTTTCTATTGCAGGTCCTACTAAAACTCCATGTGTTGCTCCCGCATATATTTCTTTTGCACCATGTTCTTCCAAAATATGAGCTGCTTCTACTAATGTTCCTGCTGTGCTTACTTCATCATCAAATATTACTGCTGTTTTTCCTTTTATGTCTCCAATTATATTTGTTGCTACTGCATTATCATTATTTGATTCTCTTCTTTTATCTATTAATGCAAGTGGACATTCAAAGAATTTAGAATATTTATAAGCTTTTTTTGAACTTCCTGCATCTGTTGCAACTACTACCATATTATCTAATTGTTTACTCTCAAAATATTTTTCTAATAAGTGTTTTGCTGTTACTCTATCACATATTATATTAAAATATGCTTGAATTGCTGGATTATGTAAGTCACATGTAAGTACATGGTTTACTCCTGCTGCTTCTAACAATGTTGCCATTAGTTTTGCTGTTACTGGAACTCTTGATTGATCTTTTTTATCAGATCTTGAATACATAAAGTATGGTAAAACTGCTGTTATCCTTTTTGCTCCTGCTCTTTTTGCCGCTTCTACTGTTATTAATAATTCCATTATCCTTTCATTTACTGGTGGCTCTGTTGTTTGTACTATATATACATCTTGTTCTCTTACTGTTTCTTTTAGTTGTACAAAATTATTATCATTTGCAAATTTAAAAGAATCTTTTTTTCCAACTGGTATTCCTAAATTATCGCATATTTCTTTTGTGAACTCTTCTGCAGAATTGCAGGCAAAAACTTTAATATTCTCCATTTTTATCCCCCTATTTGTATTTTTTGTCGGATTTTAACACATTCATTTTAACATTACATTTATTGGATTTCAATATATAATTTAAATTTATTTTTATTGTGTGATAAATTGTAATTTGTTGTCTAGAGATTAGAGGTTAGAGGTTGGAGATTAGAATTTAAAAATGTAGGGACGGCAATCTGCCGTCCGAAAAATACGAAATTTATTGCAAATGTTGTAGGGGCGATTTTAA
>CALXNI010000048.1 GCA_944389715.1 uncultured Clostridia bacterium
AATAAATTGGAATTTGTTGTTGCGAGGTGTGAGGTGCGAAGTGTGAGGTTGGATATGGTGATATACAAATTCTGTTTCGGACATTACATTAAAATTAGAAATTTATTCGAAGAATGGGGCACCTAAGGCCTCCGCCCCCTACAACGTCTGCAATAAATTTCGTATTTTAGGACGGCAGATTGCCGTCCCTACATTTTTAAATTCTAATCTCCAACCGCTAATCTCTAATCTCTAAACAACAAATTACAATTTATAATTCAACAAAATTATATTCCATATCCAATTTATCCATAATTTCTTTTTCTCTATTTGAGCATGTAAATATTAAAATTTGATTTTCTTTATAATTTTCATAAATAAATTTCAAAATATTTTCTAATCTTTCACTATCAAAATAAGCAAATGATTCATCTAATATGATTGGCATTTTTTCTCCTGATATTTCATTCATTGCAGATAGCCTAAGAGATAAATATAATTGATCTATTGTGCCTATACTTAAATTATTGCAACCTATATATTCACCATTTTCTTTTTCTACTCTAAGCCCATATTCAGAATCAAAATTTGCTTTTTTATATTTGCCACTGGAAATTTTTTCTATCAACAGAGATAAATTTTTTGTGAATTTCGGAGTAATTTCGTTTTTCATTTCGTTGTATGCCTCTTCTAATGCTTCTTTTGCAATATTTATACTTTTTTCTAAATCTAATAACTCTTGCTTTTGCTCTTCAAAATATTCTAATTGCTCTTCACATTGAAATTTATTTTCTAATTTATTTTTAATTTCTTCTTCGTTTATATTTATTGTATTTAATTCTATTTTTTTATCATTATATTTTTTATTTAATTCTTCCAGTTGATTATTAATATTTTTTAAATCTATATAAAATAAATTCATTATTTCTTCATTATTAAAATTGTTATTAAATTTATTTTTTATTAAATTTAATTCATTATTATTTTTTTGTAATATTTTTTCCTTCATATTTAATATTTCTTTTTCTTTTTTATTTTTATTTTCTTGCATAATTTCTATTTCTTTTTCTAATTTTATTTTTTCTATATTTTTAATTTTATTTATCTTTTTTTCTTTGTATTTTTTTGATAAATAAATTAATAAATTTAATATTAAATAAATAATAGAAATATAAATAATTATTTTTTCTACTGTTTTTTGCAAATTAATAAAATTAATTAAAATATTTAATATTACTAATATTGCAAATAATATTAAATTAATTATATTTTTTTTATTATTTTTTTCTTTAATATTTTTATTATTTTTTATTTTATTTTTTAAATCAATAATTTTTTCATTATAATCATTTTTTATTTTTTCATTAATATTTATTTTTTCATTTTCTGTTTCTTCGTTTTCTTTAAAATTTTTAATTTCTTTAATTAAATTAATTTTTTCATCAATTTTTTTTATATCTTTTTCTATTTTTATTTTATTTTGTTTTATTTCTTGGTAAACTGTAGAACAATTTTCTAATTCATTTTTTGTTTTTCTCAATTCTATTATTTTCTCTTCGACCTCATTTAAAGGTCTTCCTACTGTTCTATCAGTTCCTACTTCTTCTATTAATTTTTTAGATAAATTTCCCATCACTTTTTTATAAGAGGTATTATCTTCGCCTGAAGATAATATATTGGCTATTTTTTGAGTTAATAAGCTTTGATTATTATTATCTAAAACCACTTCTTGTTGTTCTACAATATTTGTACTTAAAAATAATAATTCATCAATTTTTGTTTGATCATAAAAAAATTGATTTCCTTTATTTTTATCAATATTGAAATTCTTAGATATTTCCTCTAAATTGCTATTATATATTTTTGGATTTTTCCTTGAAAATTCTCTAAATATTTCAAACTCTTCTCCATTATCTAATATGTAATTTATTTTCCCAGAATATTCTTCTGCAGTCCATGGTTTATATTTTTCAAAATCTGAAATCTCTTTTTTATTTTTATTTTTTGAAGCTCCATATAACATACAAAATATAAATTTTAAAATAGTACTTTTACCTGACTCGTTTTTTCCATATATTAAATTAATATTATCTTTTAAATTAATTTCTTTATTTTTTATTTTTCCAAATCCATTAATTTTTAAAAAATTAATTTTCAACAAAATCACCTCTTATTTTTCTATATTTATTTTTATTATTTTTTAATGAATTTTTTTATATATTATTTTTATTTTTAATTATATTATTTTAATTTTATTATTTTTAATTTTATTATTTTTAATTTTATTGTTTTTAAATTTATTATTTTTTAATTTTAATAAAAAATATATTCATGTTATTTCTTTTTTTATATTATTTTTATTACTTCTATATTGTTTTTTATTGTCTCAAAAAACAATTTTTGTTTTCTATGTTTTTTTGTTTGTTCATCTTTTTAAACACATTTTGTTTTACAAATTGTCAAATTTGTTTTAATATATTTTTATTTTTCCTCTTCATAATTTTTTTTTTATGATTTACATTTATTGTAATTTGATTTATTTGACATAATAATTGTTTTTTGTTTATTTACATAATTTTTGTGTTTTTGTTCCATTTTAACTTAAACTATTTTATCTCAAAAATTTATAATAATTTTTTTGTTTTTTCTATTACTTTTGTTTAATATGATCATTTACATTTAAAATTTCATTTACATACATTTTTCTTTATTTACATAATTTTTTCGACGTTTTTTACATTTACAAGCTTATGTTTTACATTTCATATTTTTTTAAACTTATTTCTTTTTTTGCTACTATTCCCCATGGTTTTTGTAAGTTATCCACAAGTAGTTTTTCTATTAATTTTTCGTCGTTTTTTTACTTTTTGGCATATTTTAGTCAAACAATTTTAATCCTATTTCTATTGCTCTTTTTATATTACTTTCTTGTTCAGGATTACTATTTAACTTTTCTATCAATCTTTTTACAAAGATTCCTTTTAACGTTTTTTGTTTAGACAAATTGTCAATATTATAATTTGTTTCTGTTTTATCTTTTACCTTTAGAATATTTTTATTGGCTATCAGTTTACATATTCTATTGTTATTTATTTCTATATTTTTTGTTCCTTTAAATACTATTTTATAAAACTTATCTTTGTCATATTCAATTTTGTTAACTTCTTCTACTAATTCTTCTTCTGAATTTATTAAAGAAATATCTAAAATTTTTTCTTCAAAATTCCTATTATCTAGTTTAATAAATTTTATATTTTCTATATATTTGTTTATCTTTTTGTACGTTAAATTATTTTTTTCTGAATTATTATTTAATTTTAAATTATTTAAATTATTTTCTTCTAAATTATTATTTATTTTTAAATTATTTAAATTATTTTTTTCTGAATTATTATTTATTTTTAAATTATTTAAATTATTTTCTTCTGAATTATTTTTATTTATTTTTATATCCAAAATTCCATGTTCACCAATTTCATCAAATCCAAATGAAATTAGTGACCCTGGATATATAAAATTGTCTTCATTAGTATTATAGTTTGACTTATGAATATGTCCTAGTGCTACATAATCAAATCCTATTTTTCTTAATTTAACAGAATTTATTGGATTGTATTGCATATCAAGTGTTTTACTAGCATCTAAAGCTCCATGGGTTATTAATATATTTAATTTATCTTTATTTTCAATTTTAATTTCATCCACTTTAGAATTAGTACAATAAAAATCGGAAAATCCATAACCATAAATATCCGCTTCTTCTAGCTCTATTTTTTTTATCTCTTCATTAAAAATGGTTACATTTTTATTCCAATTAAAAGTATTATAAAAAGAATTATTTAAAAATGGATCATGATTTCCTGGTGAAATAAAAATTTTTGTTTCTGGTATTGTTTTAAATAAATTATTAATATATTCTATAGTACTTTCTCTAATATATTCTTGTTCATATAAGTCCCCTGATATGAACAAAAAAGGAATTTTTTCTTTTTTTATGTACTCAATTGCTTTTTTAAATGTTTCTCTTTGCTCTAATCTTCTAATATTTGATAGTTCTTTTTTAGAAGCAAGTACTGTGAATGGACTATCAAAATGTATATCTGCCATATGTACAAATCTCATTTAATCTCCTCCTTTTTTTGTATTATACATTTAATTTGTTATTCCTCAATAAATTGTATTTTGTGTAGGTAAATTTATTTTAAATCTGTAGGGGTCGCACCCCTGGGCGACCCTTAAATATTGATATGCGGGTCGCCGTGGGCGGCGACCCCTACAACATTTGCAATAAATCTTGTATTTTTCGGACGGCAGATTGCCGTCCCTACATTTTTAAATTCTAATCTCCAATCTCTAACC
>CALXNI010000049.1 GCA_944389715.1 uncultured Clostridia bacterium
CTGTTAAAAACATAAATTTATTCAGCTCCTCGGCTCAATACGTGTTTTAGCAATTCTAGCGGAAAATTTAAGCGAGGCCTCTCGGTTCCCGCTTCCTCCTTCAATTTTCCTTAAGAATTGCACAAACACTCCAATCACATTCGTCACTTCATAAATTGATGTGTTTTAACAGATTTATAATATTTTGCATTTAACATTACAATTTATAATTTTAGTCTAAAGATTAACCAGCTTTTTACATTTTTTAACATTTTTTTATAAAATAGTTGACAATTTTTTACAATATTGTTATACTGATTAAGCATTTTTTTATGGATGGAGCGCGACAATCAACGGCTCTAAAAGAATGCAGATTAGGGTGAGTATAGTATTACTAACAGGAGGACTACCTTATGAAGAAAATACTCGCTATATTATGTTGTTTGGCTCTTGTTTTTAGCCTTTCAGCAATTCCTACATTTGCCACAGAAACGTCTGATTCAAATACAGCTGAAGTTGCAACCGATAACTCTGTTGTTTCTAGAGCTGCAACACAGGGGCTTTGGTATCGAGAAAACCTTTACTTTGCAACCAATGTGACCACAGTGGTGACCCCTGAATCTGGTTCAGCCTTAAATTTATGGTTGAAAAATTCTGGTTATGTCAAAGTCACGGTTTACAAAACAAATGCTCTAGGTATTTATTCCTCTGTATTCAGTCAAACATTCAGCAGTTCTGGTGAAAGAGATATTAATGTCGTTTCAAGTTGTAATGGCAAAAATTATCTTGTAAAATTTGAACCTGCAATGGATGGTTCTGTCATGTCAGCATTGCTTTACCAGCATTAACACATTAATTTAATCAAGTTTATTTAATAACTAAATGCTCACCCTAATCAAAGAGAGAATGTTCTAAATATAGAACATTCTCTTTAGTATTAACAAGGTAAGAATTGTCAAACCTTCTGAGTATTTATTGACTAGGTGTTTTTTAAATTAATTATTTTCTTGTATTTTACAATCTGATATGTCAGGTTTTACGATATCTTCATCTTTTACTACATCAAACGTATATGTACGATTTGTTGTATATCCAATATCGATTACTCTTATTATTATACCTGTTTCTTTTTCTACCAATATTTTATAATCTTTTGAGAATTCTATTAAATAACAATCTTTATTATTATATTCTTGTGCTGTTATTCTTGATGAAAATGCTAATGGTATCTTAAATTTAATATCTTCATATTCACTAATTGTATTAACATACACTGGTGCTATTTCTCCATTTAATAATGCTATTTTATCTTCTCCAGATTGTATAATTATTAGCTTTTCGTTATCTTTATTGTATGCCGTAATTTTTCTTTCATCTAAGATATTATGATTAAGAGTTTGAGTTGTGCTGAAAATATCCCCCTCTTTATAGTATGTTTTAGCTAAACTTACAGAATCGTTTGACAAAGAATATGTATCTACCACAAAATTTGTTTTACCTACATAATCTTTAGATGCATTTATGAGTTTAGTTATAATGATATATTTTCTTAATGTAAATATAGCAAATACTACAAGTAAAGCTAATACTATAAGCAATATTTTTTTCCATAATTTCATTTTTTTCTTCTCCATATAACTATCCTCCCCCTTTGTGCAACCAAGCTATCATGAGTCTTTTGAAACTTTTAGACCTTTGGCTTTGCGTCATAAACCTTCGTTTATTTTGCTTTTTTACATTTCTTACCTATATTATAGCATATTTACTTATTTTAGTCAATTTTGCCTCAATTTAAATGCCTTGTCGTATGTGTCAAGTAAATGTAGGCAATTTTTAGGAAAATTGAAAGAGGAAGCGGGAGACTTAAGAGGCCTCGCTTAAATTTAAAGATAGAATTGCTAAAACACGTATTGAGCCGAGGATCTGAATAAATTTATGTTTTTATTAATACGATATTCCATACAATTTTTCCATTATAAAGCTATTTATATCAAATGTCTCGTGTGTTTCAGGCTCACCATATTCTACCCCAAATGTTTCTACTGTAATGTTTGATATTACAGGTGGGTTTACAGGCTTTGTAGTTTCACTTGTTTCTCCTGTTTCTTCATCCGTCTCTACTTCTGTTTCTAATTTTGTTATTTCATCTACTATTTCAATACCTTCTATTACTTTTCCAAAAGCTGTATAGTATCCATCAAAAGCGGTCTCATCTTGTGCCATTATAAAAAATTGTGCATATCCTGAATTGTATCCTTCTTCTGTTATGCTAGGATCTATAGATGAATAATATGTATAATCTAATCTTGCAAGACCTACTGTTCCTCTTTCAAATTTTAATGTATTATCATACCCATTAGCAGAAAATTCTCCATTTATGCTATATTCGGTAGTTCCTGTACCGATCTCCTGCTGTATCTCCACCTTGTATTAAACTTTCTTCTACTCTATGAAATGTTAATCCGTTATAGTATCCTTCATTGATTAATTTTATAAAATTTTTAACTGTATTTGGAGCCATATCTGGATAAAGTTCCATTTTTATTGTTCCATAATTTTCTATTTCCATAGAAACTATTGGTCTTTGTAGACTAAATGTTGCTTTTTGATAGTATCCATAAACTAAAAATCCTCCCAAAATTAATACAAAAATTAATGCAATAATACTTAAAGCTAATTTTTTATTTTTCATAAATCTTTTCCTCCTTCAAAATTCTATAAATTTATCTCTGTCAAAAATCCATAATCACCATTTAATAATGTAATCATGTCTAACCCACTCTGGTTAGCACTATTAACATTAATCCATATTCCTGTAAGTTCTGTTCCATCTTGTAATGTAAACTTACTATGTGTAGTCCAAGTACTATTTATATATGTATTATCAGTTGCAATATTTGAATTTCCTTTTATAAATTTAATCTCTGTAATATTTGTTGCTTCATCCGTTTTATATACAAACCTTGGTATCCATACATAGTTTCTTGCATATTCATCTGTAGCATAAGCCCAACCTTCTGAATTAGATAAATCATAATTATAAGAATTTATCTCTGTATTAATTTTAGGCTTATTAGTCAAGGTAATTAAAATTGGGGCAGTAGAAAATGATTTTGTAATATCTGTATTGTCCTGTAATCTAATTATATAATTACCTGACTTTGATATATTTGTTGTATATGTTTTTCCTGTTTCTGTATAGTTGGTTATTGTTTGCCAATTAATTGCGTTGCCTTTTGAATTAACTTCAGAAAAACTTAAAATTCCATTAGTTATACTTATATCATTTATTTGAACAGTGCAATTTAATCCATCAAATTTAAGTTGAGTATTAAAACTTAATGTTCTATCATTTTCTTTTGAATCAACTAAGGTTTCCCCATTTGGTAGCTTGTATTGAGTATAATAAGTGTTTCCTTTGTATTCAATTCCATTTGAACTTACTACTTCTCTTGTATCAAAATTTATTAATACCTCATATCCAATATCATCTATATCTAATTGTGTTTTCAAATTTTCTATTGAAAAATATTTGTATTTAGATTTATATTCATCGCTATAATCTTTTACTTCTCCATTTTTGTAAGCTAAATCTATTACATTTTTTTGAGTTTCAGTAATATCTTCTCCTAAACCTTCTGAATTATTTGCTTTGGCTAACTCATCTACTTTTGCTTGTATCAATTGCATTTGTGTTACAAATTTAGTAACCTGCATATTTCTGTATACATTTATTCCAGAATATGTAGTAACAGAAACTAATATTGACATAAGTATAATTGTTATTATAAGTGTTATTAAAGTTATACCACTATTTTCTTTTGTTAATTTTTTCAATTTTACACCTCTTAAACCATTAAATTATCAAACACAAATTGTTCTTGCATTCTTCTTAAAGATTGCTTAATAGTTCTTGCTCTTACTTCTCCAATACCTTCTACTTCGTCTAATTTGTCTATATCAGCAAGTAATATATGTTGGAATGATTTAAATGTTTTTACTAGATTTGTAACAATATTGCTAGGCATTCTTGGTATTTTGTTTAAAATTCTATAACCTCTTGTATATACTGCTACTTCTTCGTAATTATCAAATTGTTCATAGCCTAATGCTTTTGCAATTTTTTCTGATTGTATGAATTCATCCTGGGTAGCATTTTTTATGTTTTGCAATACTTTTTCTGCTACTAATCTTCTGCTTGGTGCAATATAGTCCTTGACAATAAGCAATTCTTCTTCTGGTAAATCTTCTATTAATTCTTCTAATTGCATTTTAACCAGAATTCCGTCTTCTCCGTAGTTCATAAATTGAGCGTTTAACCTGCTGGGCAACTCTCATTACCATTTCTGCTCTTTGCAGGCAAGTAATTACATTATCTAATGTAACTATATCATTAAATTCGTATTCATTTAATACTCTTAGCTTTGTGTCAAAAACTCTTTTATAGTTTTCTAATGTTTGCAAAGCTTGGTTTGCTTTAGTTATTATTTTGCCAGTATCCTCTATTGTATATCTAAAATCTCCTTTAAAAACAGTAATTATATTTCTTCTTTGAGAAATGCTAATTACTAATTCTCCTGTTTGCTTAGCAGTACGTTCTGCTGTTCTATGCCTTGTTCCTGTCTCTTCTGTTGTAATTTTAGAAGAAGGTATAATTTGAGTATTGGCAAGTAATATCTTTTTTAAATCTTTGCTAAGTATTATTGCTCCATCCATTTTTGCAAGTTCATATAATCTGGCTGGAGTATATTCCTCATCAATTTTAAATCCGTCCATCAACTATATCCATTATTTCTTTAGAATCTCCAATTATAATTAATGCACCAGTTTTAGCCTTTAATATATTATCTAATCCTTCCCTAAACTTTGTTCCTGGAGCTATAATTTTTAATATATTTATTAATGTATCATCTTTTTTTACTGTTTCAGCCAATTTCTCACCTCACCTGTCCCAAAAGGAACTTTACCTAATTAGTCACTTTATATCCCAAAATATACAACATTTTATTTTCTTAATCCTAAATACCTCATTGCTTCTAATATATTTTGCACACCTATTATATCTAATTTAGAACTATCTTTCAATACTTTTTTATTGCTTTCTGGTATTATACATTTTTTAAATCCCAATTTTTCCGCTTCTTTTACTCTTTTTTCAATTTGATTTACACTTCTTACTTCGCCTGTTAAACCAACTTCTCCTATAGCAATTGTATCATTTGGAATAGCTATATTTTTATAGCTTGAGCATGCTGCAAGTATTATTCCTAAATCTAAAGCTGGTTCATTTATTCTTATACCTCCAACTATATTTAAGTAAACATCTTGATTTCCAAGTGGAAGTCCTGCTCTTTTTTCCAAAACTGCAATTAAAAGTGTTAATCTATTGTAATCTATTCCGTTTGCAGTTCTCCTAGGCATTCCAAATACACTAGTTGCTGTTAATGCTTGAAGTTCCACAAGAATTGGCCTTGTTCCTTCTATACTTGCTACAACAATTGAGCCTGCAACATTTTCGTTTCTCTCTGACAGCAAAACTGACGAAGGATTTTCTATTTCGCACATTCCTATGTCTTTCATCTCAAACATCCCAATCTCATTTGTTGAGCCAAACCTATTTTTTACTCCTCTTAAAATTCTATATGAGAAATATCTTTCCCCCTCTAAATATAAAACGGTATCAACCATATGCTCTAAAACTCTTGGCCCTGCAATATTTCCATCTTTTGTTACATGTCCTATAATTATTGTTGTAATCTCTTCTTGTTTGCACATTTTCATTATTTTAGAAGTTATTTCTCTTACTTGACTAACACTTCCGAGGGCTTGATGTTATTTCATCTGAGTACATTGTTTGAACTGAGTCTATTATTACAAGTTTTGGTGTAATTTGCATAATTGCATCTTCTATTATCTCTATATCTGTCTCTCCTAAAAAAATAATATCATCATTGTTAATTCTTAATCTATCAGCTCTTAATTTTATTTGCTCCACAGATTCTTCTCCTGAAACATATAATACCTTACCTTCACCCTTAATTTTATCACATATTTGTAAAATTAAAGTAGATTTGCCTATTCCTGGCTCTCCTCCGTAAAAGTGTTAAAGATCCTTTAACAAGCCCTCCTCCAAGTACTCTATCTAACTCTTCAAAACCTGTTTTTGCTCTTAATATATCTTGTTTTTTTACATCGTTTAATTTAACCGGTACTACCTTTTTTTTGCTATTTGTTTTGCCTGAGGTTTTGTTATTTACTTTTTCTTCATAACAAGTATTCCATTCGTTACATGCAGGGCATCTTCCAAACCATTTAGACGATTCATTCCCGCAATTGCTACATACAAAAACTGTTGCTTGTTTTGCCATTTTTTTCTCCTTTTTTGGCGGACACAAGGCCCACCCCTACATTTAATTATACCTTATGTTTTATTCTATCATTTGTAGATATTTTATTTGTAATATTTATCTTCTTTCCATTTTAATGGATTATTTCTTATATATTCTACAATTTTATAGTATTCTTTTTCGTTTCGAATTATATGTTCATAATAATTACGTTGCCAGATTGAATAACCTATTTCTTTTGTTACAATTGATTTATATGAATTAATTATTTTTGGTATCGTAGGGGTCGCACCCTTGGGCGACCCATTCTGATAATGTTATTATAAAATGTACGTGATTAGGCATTATTATATATTCGTCAATAAATATATTATCAAATCTTTTATTATAATTTTCTATATATATTTTTACAATTTCTCCTTCTTTTGATAATTTTATTTCGTTTTTCGGGTCGCCCAGGGGTGCGACCCCTACAGATTTAATTTCTATTTTTCCTAATATTTCTTTTCTATTCTTTGTACATATTGTTATAAAATAATATCCTTCTTGTGAATAATCAAATTCTTTTAATCTTAATTGTTTTCGTTTTTTGGGGGTATTTTCCATATATTCCTTTCTATACCCCCATATTGTTATTATTTATACAATTTGTTTAATATGTCTATAAACATTGCATGTGACCAGCCTAGTCCTATTACCCATTTTGCCTGCATTGTACTATTTTCTACCTGCTCTGCTAAAAATCCATGTTCTGTTGCTGTTTTTACAACAAATTCGAAACATTCTCTTGCTTTCTTTTTGTTTCCTGCTTCTAAATGATATTCTGCCATCCATAAATTAGCAATTACCCAAGGATTTCCACCTACGTAATTATCTCCTTCATATCTTAAATATCCTCCAGTGTATGTTCTTATAATTAACTCCATTTTTTCTATTGTATTTAATATTTTCTTTTCTTTAGGTGAAAATATTTTAAATGGTGTAACTAGCCCAAGTAAACTAATGTCTATTTTTCCATCTTTATTTCTTATAAAAGTTTTTTTGTTGTTATCATATAGATTTTTTAATATGTAATCTTTTATTTCTAATAAATATTTTTTTAATAATATTTCTTCTTTTTCAATTTTTTCTAGTTTTAATCTATTTTCTTCAAATTCTAGCTTTAGTATATTATATATTTTTATCATCACATCAAAGCTTGAAAATATTGTTGCTAATGAATATGTGTGTATTCCTTCATTTTCTTCCCACAAATCATAGCTTTTATATTCTTCTTCTTTATTTTCTAAAATATTTTGTATATATTTTTTTAAATATTTTATTGCATTTTCGCACATTTTTAAAGTATCTTTCAAGAATCTCAAATTGTGTGTATGTTCATAATGGTTATATACACCATATATTACACTTGCTGTTTCATCTATTTGATATCCCCAGCATGGTGCTAAATTTCCATCTGTATAAAACCTTTGTTCCCATCTTCCAGATTTACTTTGTGTCATTTTACAAAAAGTTTTGTAAAACTTTTCTGTTGCTTTTGTCATGCCTAAAATATCCAATGCATTTGTTATAAATATCCCGGTCTCTTGGCCAGCAATAAGAGTACCTTCCGCATTTTGTTCTTTCTTCGTCTATTTCTACTGCTGCAGATATACCTCCTGTTAAATCATTTGTAAGCAATGGAAATATAAGTATTGTTCTTTTATATATTTGTTCTACTTTCTTCATATATGTAGTATTAGAACTTGGTAATTTTATTGTATCATGATCTTTAACATATCTTTCCCAATACTTTTTTGTTTTTTCTAATTCTCTTTTTGAATCTATATTTTTGATAGTATTCATTTTGTTTTCTGTATTTTTAATATCTGAACCATGAGATACTGTTATAAATATTGAAAATTCAATTTCCTCATTTGGTTTAAGTGATTTAAATTTATAGCTAATGCTAGAATCGCTAGACATTCCTATATAGTCTTTATCTCCAATTATTCCTGTTTCTATATTTGCACTATTATTGTTTATTTGAGATTTTTCTACTTTAGTGTCTGAACAAATAGCAAATGTATAGTCATGTACATATTGAAATAAAGTATTGTCCTTATAATATCCGCTAGTTTGATTGTTATCGTCTGTAAGCAAGCCTGAATGAACAATAAAGTTTATATTCAAATCTATATTGCTTTCATTTTTCATTTTATATTTTTTTACTAATATATTTTTATCTATACATACAAAATCTGTTTGCAATATTCTTAAATTAAAATATGTATTTAGTATTTCTGTGTTCAATATGTTTGTGTCTTTTATATAGTTTTGTTTATATTGATTGTTTACATCATTATGTAAATAGATTATAGATGAATCATTTATTTGCACACCTGTATGAAAAAAATCTATAAATTGTCTATAATCTGTATTTGGATAAAATAATCTAATTAATTCTCCTTTTTTAGTAAAACTTGCTGTAATTTCTTTATTTCCAATTATTGCATCATTATAATATTTGTTCATTTGTATTTCTCCTATCTAAATTGTAATTTGCAGAACAGGGAAAAAGGGGTCAGAGCCCTATTTCCCTATTCTCAATTATTGTTTATTTAAATAAAATATTAATATTCTAATAGGGAAATAGGGCTCTGACCCCTTTTTCCCTGTTCTACAAATTACACTTTACCTACGAAATTATTCTTACTATTTGTTGTTCTAATTCTTTTATCTTCTCGTTTATTTCTCTTATTTCCTCATCTTTTTTGTCTTCGTCTACTATGTCTTCTTTTATCATAGCAGACATATCTTCTAATTCTTCTTTTAAAGTTGATAGTCTATCTAATACTTCTAGTCTTATATATTTATTTCTGTTTTCTATATCCATCTTAGATTCTATAGAAATCTTTTCATCTAGTTTATACTTATCTCCATAATCTGGTATGGTTACTGGTATGTTAGTTGTTTCTAATATTTTTTCTTTTAATATTTTTTGTCCTTCTGGTTCTCCATGAACTAAGAATATATGTTTTGGCTTTGTTATAAATGAGTAAACAAAGTTTAATAACCATTCTTGGTCTGCATGGCCAGAATATCCTTCAATATATTCTATCCTTGCATTTACAGCTATTTCTTCTCCAAATATTGTTACTTTTTTTGCTCCCCCTACTATTTTTGCTCCTAATGTTCCTGGTGCTTGGTACCCTACAAAAAGTATTGTGCTGTTTGGATTCCACAAATTATGCTTTAGGTGATGCTTAATACGGCCTACTTCACACATTCCACTTGCAGAAATAATTATTGATGGAGTGGCATTTTCGTTTAATGCCCTTGATTCTTCTGCTGTTTGTGTAAATTGTAATCCTGGAAATTCTAGTGGATTATCTCCTCTTTCTATTTCTTCTCTAACTTCTTCTTCGAATAAATCTGTATTTTTTCTAAATATTTCTGTTGCTGATATTGCAAGTGGACTATCAACATATACTGGTGCTTTCATTAATTTTTCGTATTTTTCTGCAAATTCCTCATCGTTTCTTTCTTCTTTTAATTTATTTAACTCATATAGTATTTCTTGTGTTCTTCCGAACAGCAAATGATGGTATTACTACATTTCCTCCTTTATCTAATGTTTCTGCCACTATATTTAAAAACATTTCTGCTTTATCATCATTTCTCATATGTAGCCTTCCACCATATGTTGATTCCATTACTAAATAGTCTGCAGTTTCTATCATTGTAGGAGAATCTAATAACGGTATATCGTTATTTCCTAAATCACCTGTAAATACTATTTTCTTTTCTTCTCCATTTTCTTTTATCCAAACTTCTATTATGCTAGAACCTAACATATGTCCCGCATCATTATATCTTACATGTATATCTGGCGAAAGTTCTACTATTTCATCATATTTTACTGGCTTAAATATTTCTAAACAATTTATTGCATCTTGCGCAGTATAAAGTGGTGGTCTTGCTTCTAGTCCTTTTCTCATCCTTTTTCTGTTTTTCCATTCATTTTCCATTTCTTGTATATGTCCGGCTATCTGGAAGCATTATCGAACACAAATCACATGTTGCTTTATGTGCAATTACTGGATTTCTATATCCATCTACATATAATTTTGGAACCTTACCAGAATGGTCTATATGTGCATGTGTAAGTAATACATAGTCTATATCATGCACATTAAATACAAAATCTGCATAATTTTCTCTTTCTTCTGCAGCTTTACCTTGATAAAGTCCGCAATCAATTAAAATTTTTTTACCCGCTCCTTCTAATAAAAAGTTTGATCCTGTAACTGTTTTTGTTGCACCTAAAAAAGTAATCTCCATTTTATCCTCCTTTGATAAATTGTAATTTATTAATTAAATAATTTTATTTTTTTATTAAATTTAACATTTAAATCTATTTTTTCATTAAATTCTATTGTTCTGTCTATCATATTATCATCATAAATATTTAATGTTACTTTTTCTCCTTTTTTCTTAAACTCTATATTTAATTCATCTAAGTCAATAATGGTAGAATTAAGGATATTTGCAATTATTTCATAATTTTTTTCAATATTATTAGATAATATATTTAATGCTTTTAAATTACAAGCTCTTGTTATTAAATATTTTTCTGCCATTATTAGTTGTTCTTTAATTTCATGTAAATCTTTTATTTGCTTATCTTTATTTACATATAATAGCTTATAATATCTAAATAAATATATATAATCTATTATTCTTCTTTTTGTTTCTATTTTACCTATTTTTTCTTGCAATGCCTTTAAAAAATTTATTTGTAATTTTATAAATATTTCATCTTCTTGTTTTTCAAGATTGTTGCTTAAGTCTATTCCATCTAGCAAATTAAATTTCTTTTTTAATTCAAATTTAGATTTTACATAATTCATTGGTTTCATTAAAGTACTATAATGCTTTAAATCACTTAATAATTCTTTTCTTTTTGCTTGTAATTTATCTGCATATTCACTAAGGCTAAATATTTTTTCATTTTCTTTAAGTCCTTCATTTTCTTTTGCAAAATTTTCTCTTAATAATCTGTTATTATTTATAATTTCATCTATTTCTTTTATTTGTTTTCCTATGCTTTTTTTGTTATTTGCAAGTTCTTGCAAATATTCCTTCTTGTTATCCATTTTAGCTAATTCTTGTTCCAAATTAGCTTTTTCTCTAATTAAATCTTTTTGTTTTTCTTTGCTGCTTTTTATATTTTCTATTATACTTATTCTGTATACTTCCTCTTCAATTTTTGTTGATATTTCTTCACTATATAATTCATTTATTTTTTTGTCAAACTTTTCTATAAAATCATTTTGTTGTGCATTATAAATAAACTCTTGTAAAAATTTGTTTCCAATTAAAATCTTTATATTCTGATAGATAACATTATAAATATAATTCTCTATTTCCTCGTAAGCGATAATCCAAGACCAACCATCAAAATCTCTTATAATTTCTTCTCTATCCATTATATATCCAATATTTAAAAGTTTTTCTATTGGTTCTTTTAAAATTTTATATTTATCTTTTACTATATATTTATTATCTTGTATATGATACAAACCATAAAAAACTGTTTTTTCGTTTGGATATGATATTATTTTGTTTTTTTCTGCAATAAACTTTTTATCTCCTAATTTTGTTTTTTCATTTAATTTTGGTTTTATTAATTCTATTTCTTTGCAGTCTTTTTCTATTATTTGTATTATTTCCTCTAGTATATCTTTTTTTAAATTAGTTTCTAATTTTACTTTATTATAGTCATCATAAGCAGTTTCCATTTTATACAAAATATTAAGAAGGATATTTTTTGTTCCTTCAGAAAAAGATTTTTTTTCTAATATATTTTCTAATTGGTTATTATAATCTTTTATATTTAATTTAGAAAAAATTTCTTCCTTTCCCAAAATTCTACCCTTCTTTCGTAATAAATTATTCTTCTGTATTCTCTGCTTCTATAGGTTTTGCCATTTTTAGTTCCTGCCATTGTTCTTTAGAAACTAGAACTTGTCTTGGCTTACTTCCTTCATAACCAGATATTATTCCCCTTGCTTCCATTTGATCTATTATTCTGCCCGCTCTTGCATATCCTACTTTAAATCTTCTTTGGATAAATGAGGCCGAGGCTTGCCCTAAATCAACAACTGTATCTATTGCTTCCATTAAAAATGGATCAACTTCTTCTTCATCTTGCTCATCTAATTCTTTATCTGTTGTATTTGCTTTTTCTATTTTTTCTAAAACATCTTCACTATATATAGGCCCACCGTTTTCTTTTAAGAAGCTAACTATTTTCTCTACTTCGCTATCTGACACAAATGCTCCTTGTATCCTTATAGGTTTTAAAACTCCTGTTGGGAAAAATAGCATATCTCCTTTTCCTAATAGTTTTTCAGCACCTGCCGAATCTAATATTGTTCTTGAATCTACTTGAGATGTTACTGCAAATGATATTCTGCTAGCTATATTTGCTTTAATTATACCTGTAATTACATCTACAGATGGTCTTTGAGTTGCAATTACTAAATGCATTCCAGCTGCCCTTGCCATTTGTGCTAATCTACATATTGCATCTTCTACATCATTTTTTGCAACCATCATTAAATCTGCAAGCTCATCTATAATTATAACTATCTGAGGAAGTTTTCCTTCTGCCCCATCTTTTTCTAAAGCTTCGTTATAGCCTGCTATATCTCTTACATTTTTTTCTGCAAATAAATGATACCTATTTACCATTTCTTGTACTGCCCATGCAAGTGCTCCTGCAGCTTTTTTAGGATCTGTTACAACTGGGATTAACAAATGTGGTATTCCGTTATATACTGAAAGCTCTACTACTTTAGGATCCACCATTACAAGTTTTACTTCACTTGGTTTGGCTTTATAAATAATACTAGTTATTAAAGTGTTTATACAAACACTTTTTCCGAGAACCCGTGCTTCCTGCAATTAAAACGTGAGGCATTTTTGCAATATCTGTAACTACTGCCTCGCCTGCTGCATCTTTTCCAAGTGCAAAAGATAATTTTGATTTTGATTTTCTAAACTCATTGCTATCAATTATATCTCTTAACGCAACAATTTCTTTTTCTTTGTTTGGTATTTCTATTCCGTACTGCTTGTTTTCCTGGGATTGGTGCTTCTATCCTTATTGTTTCTGCTGCAAGACTTAGCGCTATGTCATCTGCTAAATTCGCAATTTTACTTACTCTTACTCCTTCTGCTGGTTTCAATTCATATCTAGTAATTGAAGGTCCAACAGAAACATTCTCTACTTTTGCAGAAACTCCAAAACTATATAAAGTTTTTTGTAATTTATTTGCTGTATCGGTTACTGCTTTTTTCCCAAGTTTAGTAGTAGTTTTTCCTGGTTTTAAAAAATCTATCGGAGGAAACTCATAATTTTCATCCTCTACAGTCAATGCATGTTCCAATGTAAGTACTTCTTTTGATTTATCTTCTTTAATTTCTTCTTCTTTTTTAAATAATCCTTCATTCTCTGAATTACTTGCTATTTTTATATTTATTTGATCTTCTGTAATTATATTATTTTCATTTTTTTCATCTTTAGCCTTTATTTTTTTAGCTTTTTCTTCTTTTACATATGAATTTGAATCTTCTATTTTTAGTTTCTTTTGCTTTAATCTCTGTGCTTTTTCTTCTTGTTTTCTCTGGTTTCTTTTTTCTATATATTCTTTAAGTAATTCTGCGGGTTTTATACCAAATAAAAATATAGAATCAATTACAGCTATTCCAACAGCTAAAATAATTGTTCCTGCTTTTCCGTAGCAAGCTAATTAAGCATGTAGCACAAATTGCACCAACAGCTCCACCGCCTATATTTTGAGTTCCTTTATTATATGCTTCTACTACTGTTTGTTCAAAACCATTATCTAAATTTAAATTTCCTTGAGAAATTTGAATAACTGTCATCACTGTTGTAATGCATAATAAAAGAACTGCATATTGCAATATTTTTTTTATAAAATTATCTTTATCTTCATCACATGCTAAAAAAATTGCAATTGCAAATGTTCCCACTGGTATTATGTATTTTATCCATCCCATTATTCCACCTAAAATTGGGCTTAAAGTTTCTCCTATATAACCTGATTTATTATATATTAATACTGCAAGTAAGATGCTTGCAAGTATTAATGTAACTACTTCTATATCTAATATGCTTCTATTTTTCTTTTTACTTCTTCTTCCTCTTGGCATTTTATTCTCCTTGCTTTACTTCAAAAAAGTCAGAAATTAGGAAATCAATTTAAAATTTGATTTTTCTGACTTCCGTTTAAATTTCTGACTTCCTTTAAATTCTATTTAAGCTCTTTTCTGTTATTCTCTATAGTTTTAATTGCTTCGTTTAATGTTATGCTAACATTATTTATTGCACTTTCTAAATTTGCAAGTATACTATCAGCATAATCTTTTGTTCCTTTTGAAATTTCTCTTGACATTTCATTTGCAGTTTCTATAATCTCAGCTTTTTGTTCGTATGCTTTTCTTGTAATTTCATGTTCATCGATCATGGCAATAATTCTATTTTCAGCTTCTTTAACAATACCATCTGCTTCTTTTTGAGCTTCGTCAAGAATTCTACCTCTTTCTTCCTTTACCCATTTTGCTTGTTTTAATTCATCTGGAAGTTTTAATCTTATTTCTTTTATTATTTCTAAAACCTCTTCTTTATCTACTATTCCTTTTTCTGTAAATGGTACACTTTTGCTTCTTTCCATAATGTCCTCTAATGTTTCTAATAATGTAAAAATTTCCATGATTTTACCCCTTTCGAATGAATATGATAAGTACAATTCCATATTTTCTTGTATCATAAACTTCTAATTCGTTATATTTTTTTATTTCATCTATTTTATTTTTATCATCAGTTTCTAAAACTATTATCCCATCATCTTTAAGTAAATTATATTTTATTATATTATCTATTGCTTTTATTGCATAATCACTTTTATATGGTGGATCTAAAAATATAATATCAAATTTTTGTGAATTTTTTGATAATTGTTTTAATGTGTCTATATAATCTTTATTTAATACTTTTGCTTTATCTATTAATTTAGTATCATTTAAGTTTTTGTTTATTATTTGTATTGCTTTATATGAATTGTCACAAAAAAATACCTCTTTTGCCCCTCTGCTTAAAGCTTCAATTCCAAGTGCCCCACTACCAGAAAATAAATCTAATATGTAAGCATCTTTTAAATCAAATTGTAAAATGCTAAACAAGGCTTCTTTTACTCTATCTAGTGTAGGTCTAGTTGCCAGGCCCTCTAATGAACTTAATTTTTTACCTCTAGCAGTTCCGCTTATTACTCTCATAAAGCCATATACCTCTTTTGATACATATATTTTATTTCATATTTTTTATATGTCAATAGAAATAATGCAATTGTAATATATATATAATATTTTTGTAACAAAAGTCAATTATTACGAGTACATTATACATTATGTTTCCACATTTGGCAAGAAAAAATTTTTTTGTTGATTTTTTATTAAAATTTGCTGATTATTAGGGCTTGTATAAGAATTAAAATAATTGGAATTTGTGTGATTAAATTAATTTTAAATCTGTAGGGGTCGCACCCCTGGGCGACCCTTAAATATTGATATGCGGGTCGCCGTGGGCGGCGACCCCTACAACGTTTGCAATAATTTTGACATGTTTTTGCGGGCGATTAAAATCGCCCCTACAGCGTTTGCAATTAGATTCGTATATTTTTCGGACGGCAGATTGCCGTCCCTACATTCTAACCTCTAATCTTTAAACAACAAATTTCAATTTTTTTGCAAAATAAAAAACTAAAATATTAACTTTTAATGATGTTTCATTTTTTATTAATATTTTAGTTTGATTTTATATTATTTGAATAGAAAGTTAGGTTTATTATTAAGGATTATTAATTGTTATTATTGGACGAACACCAAATCCTATAATTCCACTTGCACTAGCATTACCATCAGAAGTTACACTCCAAATTCCAGTACTATCTAAGTGCATTGTACCATTATTAGATATCAAAAATATACAAAACGACAATCTCTCATAACTTTCGAAAGAGCCATTTAAAATATAACGTGAAGCAATATAATAACTAGATGAATCAGTAGTCTTAGCTACCCCCCAATAAGCAGCTCTTACTAAATCATCTTCAAAAAATGTATCTCCTGCTTTCCCTACTCCATTATATGTGCTTGTTGTCCAGTCTGTTGGTATTCCATTATACATATCTGTTGTTGTATCTATACTAGCCCCTATACTTCTTACTCCATTATTTATTGGCAAACCTTCTAAATTTTGACAATACGTGTTTATTGTGCTTATTGCATTATTATATGCATCTATTGAGTCCGATAATTTTTGTTCATCTGTTGTTGTACTTGTATATCCAATATCTAAATCTCCCCAAGTCGTTGGACTTATCGCTTCTAGTGTTTCTCCATTATCATATAATATTGTCCATCCTTCTGTTGTTTTTTCTCCTTCTCTTCCTTGTGGTGTATATATTAATTCTAAGGATTCTGTATTGCCAATCATATTAGAACATATTATTTTGTATGCTTTATTATCATATTTCACACAGTAAACAAACTTTGATCCTTCTTCACCTACATAAGTAATTAAAGTCTCCACTCCCAAAGTCTGTGTCTCATCTACATCTTTTGTTGACTCATCGTCTTTAAATCCACTTGCTAAGTCAAGTATTTCTAATATAGGTCTTCCTGTCTCGTCTTGTCCTAATATATATTTTCTAAATAAATCTGGTATCTCTTCTGTTGGAGTATCAGGCTCATCGTCTCCTCCTGGTGTTTGTGTTCCTCCATTTTGACCTGTTATTGTTCCGTCTTTATCTACTGTAAATACATTTCCAATTGGACTTGTTGCTGTAAATGGTCCTGCATCTTCTCCTGTTACAGTCCAACCTGATGGTAAGTTGTTTTGCAAAGTTTCTGCGTTTGGTATTTGTAGGTTCTCATCTAATGATGCTACTACTGCTGCCTGTAATATTTCATAGTCTTCTTGGTACTGATAATCATTTGCTGCTTGCCTTGCTTTTGTAAATAGCCCTCCATTTAATGCTACATTTATTGTTACTCCTACCAATATTAGCATTACGATTACTGTTATTATTAGGGCTATTAGGGTTATTCCGTTGTTGTTAGTTTTCGAAATTTCAGGACAGTCCCAAAAAGTTTCAACAAGTTGACACTTTTTAGGGACAGTCCCTAGAAATTTCTTTTGTTTTTCTTTTGCTTTTTGCATTTGTTTTTCTCCTCTCCTTCTTTTGTATTATTGATTTGTTTTTATTATTTATGTACATTATAAGTTATATGTTTTTACAAGTCAATATTCTTTTTTGTTTTTTTGAGGAGGTTTTGTTGTTTTATTATTGTTCAGTCTAAAATTATAATTTGTGTGAGGGAATTAATTTTAAAATCTGTAGGGGTCGCACCCCTGGGCGACCCTTAAATATTGATATGCGGGTCGCCGTGGGCGGCGACCCCTACAACGTCTGCAATTAATTTTGTTTTTTTCGGACGGCAGATTGCCGTCCCTACATTCTAACCTCTAATCTCTAATCTCTAATCTCTGAATAACAAATTACAATTTATTTCATTACTGGTTTGTATAAAACTTTTCCAAATTTATTTTCATTTATCTTTTTCTGCATTTCTATTAAAAATATTGGTAGTATTGATATTAAAATTGTATATAACCATTGAATGTTATTTAATGGTACTACTTCAAATATTTTTGCTATTTGTGGAATTGCAACAACTGCTAATTGCATAATTATTCCTAATATAAATGCTCCTATTAAATATATGTTTTTAAAAATACCTACTTTAAATATAGATTCTTCACTTCTAATATTAAAGCTGTGTATTAGTTCTAACATACTAAGTGATATAAATGCCATTGTTCTTCCTACTTCTAAGCCATAAAGGTTAGTTCCTAAACTAAATGCAAATAATGTAAGTACTCCTATCATAGTTCCTTCTACAAATATTTTCCCCCATAGTCCATCTGCAAATAGACCTTTTTTAGAATCTTTTGGTTTTTTATCCATTATGTTTTTATCTACTGGCTCTAATCCTAGAGCTATTGCTGGAAATGAGTCTGTTATTAAATTAATCCATAGTAGTTGTATTGCTAAAAGAGGAGTATCTAATCCTAGTAATAATCCTAAAAATATCGCAACAATTTCTCCTACATTTGTTGAAATTAAAAAATGTATTGCTTTTTTTATATTCTCATATATATGTCTACCATTTTTAACCGCTTCTACAATTGTTACAAAATTATCATCTGCAAGTATCATATCAGATGCATTTTTGGCAACATCTGTACCTCCGTTTACCCATAGATACACCTATATCTGCATTTTTTAATGCTGGTGCATCATTTACTCCGTCTCCTGTCATTGCAACCACATTTCCGTTTTGCTTGAAATGCTTTTACAATTCTTACTTTATGTTCTGGTGAAACTCTTGCAAATACTGAATAGTTCATTATATTTTTTTCTAATTCTTTTTGAGGAATTTTGTCTAGTTCTTCTCCTGTTATAGCTATATCTCCTATTTTTAAAATTCCTAATTCTTTAGCTATTGCTTTTGCTGTAATTATATGGTCTCCTGTAATCATTACTGTTTTTATTCCTGCTTTTCTACAAGTTAATACCGCTTCTTTTACTCCTTCTCTAGGAGGATCTATCATTCCGAAGTAAGCCCACAAATATTAAATTATCCTCTAGCTTACTGTCAATTTTATTTGGAAGTTTATCTAAATCGTAATATGCCACAGCTATTACTCTTAAAGCATTTTTTGCCATTTCTTCGTTTTTATTTAATATGTTTAGTCTACTATTACTGTTTAATTCTTCTATTTTTCCATTAATATATACTTTATTACATTTTTTTATTAGCACATCTGGTGCTCCTTTTGTTATAACTCTATATTTGTTTCCAAGCTTATGTATTGTTGTCATTAACTTTCTTTCAGAATCAAATGGTATATCATTTATTCTTTTTTCTTCTCTATATATGTCATCTTTGTTTATGCCTTCAGAGATAGCAGCATTTACAAGTGCTACTTCTGTTGGTTCACCTTCTGCATATGCTTTTTTGTCTTTATATACTATATTACAATCTGTACACATTGAAGCAATTTTTAATATAAATTTTTTGTCTTTTATGTTTATATTCTTATATGCTCCTTCTATTTTTATAACCTTCATCTTGTTTTGTGTTAGAGTTCCAGTTTTGTCTGAACATATAACTGAGGAACTTCCTAGAGTTTCTACTGCAGGGAGTTTTCTAATTATGCTATTTTTTTTAGCCATTTTTGTAACACCAATTGATAGCATAATTGTAACAATTGCTGGGAGGCCTTCTGGTATTGCTGCAACTGCAAGTCCTACAGATGTCATAAACATTTCATTAACAGGTATTCTCTTAAATAATCCTATTATAAATATTAAGAAACATATAAAAAGTGCAGCTAGTCCCAATTTTTTTCCGAACTTCTCCGTAGTTTTCTTTGGAGTGGAGTTTCTGGTGCTTCATCTGATACAATTAAACTTGCAATTTTTCCAACTTTTGTGTTCATTCCTGTATCTGTTACAATTGCTTCTGCATGTCCTGATACTGCAATTGTTGTTGCAAATGCCATATTTATCATATCACCAATCGGAGTATTTTCATTTAATACAGCTTTTTCATCTTTTAGAACTGGAACTGTTTCACCAGTTAAAGCTGACTCTTCAACTTTTAAATTGTATGATTTTATAAGTCTACTATCAGCAGGAATATATGCTCCTGTTTCGATAATAATATAGTCTCCTGGAACTACATCAGTACTTGGAATTATTTTAATTTCTCCGTCTCTTTTAACTTTTGCTGTTGGTGCTGACATCTTTTTTAAAGCCTCTAAGGATTTTTCGGCTTTTGCTTCTTGTATTACACCCATTATTGCATTCAGTACTACAATAAAGATTATAATAACTGAATCTAGATAATCTCCTGTTTTTTCTATAAATGCAACAATTGCTGATATAATTGCAGCAATTATTAATATTATTATCATAAAATCATTAAATTGTTTTATAAACTTTATAAAAATACTTTCTTTTTTACTTTCTGCTAATTTATTTTTTCCTACTCGTTCCCTTATTTTCTCTACCTGAGTTTCACTTAAACCTGTATTTAAATCAGTCCTTAGTTTATTTACTACTTCACCTATAGATAATGTATGCCACATAAATATCTCTCCTTTGTACATTATTAATTAATTTTATGCACGGACAAGATAATTATTACAAAAAATATAGGTTAATGTTCATACTGACTATAAATTTTATCTTGAACATTAACCTATTATTTATCTCATAAAAATTCTTATAATTTTATCATTTATTTTTTTATATGGATGATACCTCATCGGTAAATCTAACCAATTAGCTTTTTTTACTATACTTTTATAATTGCTAAATGTTTTAAAACTGTATTCTCCATGATATTCACCCATTCCACTATATCCTACTCCTCCAAATCCCATTTTTGTTGTTGCAAGATGTATTATTGTATCATTTATACATCCACCTCCGAATGCAACTTCTTTTAAAAATCTATTTTCTACTTTTTTATTGGTGGTAAATAAATATAGTGCTAATGGTTTATAATTACTATTAATATAATTTATAACTTCATTTATATTGTCGAATTCTATAATTGGAAGAACTGGTCCAAATATTTCTCCTTGCATAGCTTTTGAGTTCATATCTTTATTATCTATTAATGTTGGCTCTATTTTTAATGTTTCTTTATTATATTTTCCTCCAAATAGTAATAATTTTTTATCTACATCATTTATAATTTCTACTACACTATCAAATTGCTTTTGATTAATCATTTTAGGATATTCTTCGTTGTTTAGAGGACTATCTCCTAAAAATTGTTTTATATATTCTTTTGCATAATTTATAAATTCTTGTTTAATATCTTTATGCACAAAAGCATAATCTGGTGCTACACAAGTTTGACCACTATTTAATAACTTTCCAAATACTATTCTTTTAGCAGCCAGTTTAACATTTGATTTTTTGTCTACTATTGCAGGGCTTTTTCCTCCCAGCTCTAATGTTAGTGGTGTTAAATTTTTTGTTGCTGCCTCCATTATAATTTTACCAACTCTTGCACTTCCTGTGTAAAAAATATAATCAAATTTTTGCTCTAATATTTCTGTTGCTACCTTTCTGTCTCCCAAAATTGTTTTTACATGCTCTTTTTCAAAGGTTTCATCAAATATTTTTTTCATTATATTGGAAGTATGTACAGAACGTGATGACGGATTTACAATAACACAATTTCCTGCCGCAACAGCTCCTATTAAAGGTTGAACTGTAAGTAAAAATGGATAATTCCAAGGTGATATTACTAAAACAATACCATATGGTTCTGCTATTCTAAAACTCGTACTAGGGAATTGTGCTAATGGAGACAATTTATAATCTTTTTTACTCCATTTTTTTACATTCTTTATTGCACAGTTTAAGTCTTCTAGTACCATTCCTATTTCAGCCATGTAAGATTCTGTACTACTTTTCCCCAAATCTTTTTTTAGTGCATCACATATCTCTTTTTCATGTTCTTTTATTTTAATTTTTAATTTTTTTAATTTTTCTATTCTATAATTTACATCTTTAGTTTTTTGTGTGTTAAAAAATTCTCTTTGTTTTTTTACTATTTCTTCAATTTCCAATTAAAACGCCTCTTTCAATATATTTTTTACGTCCTCAATATTTGCTTTTTTAGGATTTACTATCAGTGCTCCATCATTTATAGCAGTTTTTGCAATTTTGTCAAAATCTTCTTCTTTAACTCCTGCTTCTGATAATTTTGTTTTAAGTCCTGATAACTTATTCAATTTATTAAGCATTTCTTCTATATATTCTATTGTTTTATCTGCCCTTTGCTCTTTTGGAGTATTACTGTATACTTCTTCTCCTGCTATATACAAAAGGAGTTTAGAATAGTCTTCTTCTAATTTATCTTTATTGTATCTCATGCAATGTGGCATTAATATTGCCATTGCATCTCCATGGGGAACTCTTGATATTCCTCCTACTGCATGTCCTATTGCATGTATTATTCCAACCATCGAATTAGAAAATGCACTTCCTGCCATAAGAGAAGCATTTGCCATAGCAAGTCTTGCTTTTTTATTTTTTCCATTTTTTACTGTCTCTTCTAAATTATCTCTAATTAATTCTATTGCTGCAGTTGCATATGCATCACTCATAGGATTTTTTTGTAAACAGGTATAACTTTCTATTGCATGGCATAAAGCATCCATTCCTGTTGATGCAGTTATTTTAGGCGGCATTGTAATTGTCATTCTTGTATCTAAAACTGCCACATCTGGAAGTAAAAAATAAGATATAAATTCCATTTTAATGTTTTCTAATTTGTTTAGTATAACTGCAACTAGTGTAACTTCTGAGCCAGTTCCTGAAGTTGTTGGTATTGCAACAAAAGGAATATGTTTTCCGTAATTTATAAGCTCGCATCCTGCTAAATCCATTATGCTATTTCTTGATTGAGATAAAACCATTCTTACACCTTTGGCTGTGTCTATTACAGATCCTCCTCCTAATGCAATTAGGCTATCACAATCTAATTTTTTATATTCTTCTATAATTTCATTTATAACTTCTATTGATGAATCTGTCGGAATTTCAGTATATATTCCTCCTATTTCTAAATTATCTATTATTGCATCTTTTAAAATTTGTAATGTTCCTATTTTTTCTAATGTTTTATCTGTTAAAATCAATGTTTTTTTTGCTCCTAATGATTTTAATTCATGCGGTATATTTTCTAAAGCAAATTCTCCAGATAATATTTTAGTTGAATTTTGGTATTCGTAATATTTTGGTATCATTTTACTCTCCTGTCTCATATATTTGTTAATACATATATATATGTACGTAATATATTAGTTCCTTTTTTTGATACTTCTTTTAAAATATGTTTTGTTATTATTTTTGGAAATAAATATACTTCTACTAAATCTATTACCCTTACTAATGTCATAGCTTTATTTATTTCTCCTTTTAATGTAAATCTATGCTCAGCATATGCACTTGCAACGCCTAGCCTTCCTGTAAACATTAAAAAAGCTGCATCAATACTTTTAAATTTTATTATTATATCTGCATTTTTAGTTTCTTTTATTTTTACTATTTTTTTATTTTCTTTTTTTATACATAAATTTACATTTTTTACTCCTGTTTCTATAATAAATGTAAAACCTTCGTTCCAAGAATCAATTTCTTCTTTTGCAGACTTGTCAAATTTATAACAAGCTTTAAATCCTCTGTACAAAAAGAAAAGAACTATTCTAGAAATAAAAGCCTTTAGGTCGTTTGAAATTTTTCTTTTTATAGATACTTTCATTTGTTACTCCTTTTTATCTAGTATCGGATACTAGATTATCATATGTAAAATAATATGTCAATATATTAATTTTTTGTGATTTTGCAGGCGATTAAAATCGCATTATTATTCAGTCTAAAATTCAAAAATATAGAGTATGTAGGGTCGATTTTAATCGCCCGCTCTCCAAAGAAATTACTAAAATATAAATTATAATCTGTTAAAAACATAAATTTATTCAGCTCCTCGGCTCAATACGTGTTTTAGCAATTCTATTGTTAAATTGAACGAGCCTCTCGGTCTCCCGCTTCCTCCTTCAATTTTCCTTAAGAATTGCACAAACACTCCAATCACATTCGTCGCTTCATAAATTGATGTGTTTTAACAGATTTATAATATTTTGCATTTAATATTACAATTTATAATTTTAGTCTGAAGATTAACACATTATATATTTTTATGTTGTGTGCCGTTGCTATCAATTGTATAATTTTCTTTATATATCAATTCTGATACAGTTACTGGCTCATATCCTTTTTCTTTAATGTTTTTTATAATCATATCTAGACTAAGTGCTGTATTTTCTGTTCCATTGTGCATTAAAATAATACTACCTTTATCTAATTTACTTTCTATTCTTTCCCACATTGCTTCTGCTGTTAATCCGTTATAGTCTAGTGTATCTATATTCCATTGTACCATTATATGATTATTATCTTCTGATGCCTTTACTACTGTATCATTATATTCTCCATATGGTCCTCTATATAAGCTAGTTCCTGCTCCTGTTATTTGTTTTATTCTATCTGAGCATTTAGTTATTTCTTCTACATTTTTTTCATAGTTTAAATTGTTTACATGTGCATGTGATTCTGAATGGTTTGCAATTTCGTTTCCGCTTTCATATATTTTTTTTACTGCATCTGGAAATTTTGCTGCCCAATCTCCTACAATAAAAAATGTTGCCTTAACTTGATTGTTAGATAATGTTTCTAATATTAAATCAATATCATCTGCATTCCATGCACAATTTATTGTAAGTGCTACTTTATTTTCTTCAGTATCTACAGAATATATAGGTAGTAGTTTAGATGTACTAGAAGAAGTTTCTATAGTGTTGCCAATTGTATTTTGTTTAAATACTGTTGCTAGTAAAAAAAGTACTAGTACTGTACTCAAAGCAATTGCAACTGATAATATTTTATCTTTATTTGTTACATAAAACATATATAATCCCCCTAAAATAAGCTTATTTAATCTTATTCATTTTTTTAGTGGATTATGAATGTATAATAGCATAAAAATAGGCAGAAAACTTTTTTACTGTTTTCTACCTATTTACAATTTATTATTTTAGATAAAAACTTTACCCTCAACATTTTTATGGACGGACACAAGGCCCGCCCTTAATATTGATACCATTATGTGTGTTACTAATCTTCTATTTCGATGTATTTTGTTTCTGGCAATTCTTTTTTGTCTTCTTTCTTTGGAACTTCTACTTTTAACGTTCCGTTTTTAAAAGATGCTTTAATATCTTCATTTTTTACTGCATCTCCTACATAAAAGCTTCTTGAGCATGAACCCATATATCTTTCTCTACGTACATATTTTCCTTTTTCTTTTTCTTCGTTTTCTGAGTTCATTGATGCATGTACTGTTAAATATCCATCTTCTACACTTAATTTTATATCCTCTTTTTTGTATCCTGGTAAGTCAACATCAATTACGTATTTGTCTTTATGTTCTTTAATGTCTGTTTTCATCACTTTACTTTCATTATTTGCAAAAAATGGATCTCTAAACATATCCTCTAATAAATCAAAATCATTTCTTCTTGGTATCATCATCATATAAATCAACTTCCTTTCATTTTTATGTGTTGACACCATTTAGGTAGCACATATTTAATTTTTATAAAAGATATCTTTTACTTTTTACATAAGTAATTATATCACTTATTTTAGCAATGTCAAGAGGAAAGTGCTAATTTTTTTAAATTTTTTTAAATTAAAAAAAGAACACCTCTTTGTTGAGGTGCTGTTTTTTAACAATGCTTTTCTCTTCTAAAAAAGAACAATCTTTTTGATCTTTCATACAATATCCAACCATCTTTTTCCATTTTACCTATTACTAATTCTATATCACGTTTTTTAAAATCAGATGCTGGCATATGTACTACTTTATACTCATATTCGATCCGCATTGTTTTTTCCTCCTTTTTCGAAATTATTGTATTACGAAAAATCTTTTGTTTAACAGCTTAAGGATATTACCTTTGCTTATATTTTATTATACTACAAAATTAAATAAATAGCAAAACGCTGTATTTTACTTTAAATACTCTTTTATTATTTCTTTAAACTGATTTTTTACTCTATCTGCTGTTTCTTTTACTTCTTCATGTGATAATTTGTTATTAGTTACACCTGCTGCCATATTTGTAATACAAGAAACTGCAACTACTTTCATTCCAGAATGTTTTGCAACTATTGCTTCTGGAACTGTAGACATTCCAACTGCGTCTGCTCCAAGCGTTCTTAATGCTCTTATTTCTGCTGGAGTTTCAAAACATGGTCCTTTCATATATGCATAAACTCCTTCGTTTGCATTGCCTGTATGTTTTTTTATTATTTCCTTCATTTTTTTTACTTCTTCTTTGTCATAAACCTCTGACATATCTGGAAATCTTACTCCAAATTCTTCTTCATTTTTTCCCCTTAATACAGATTCTGCAAAAAAGCTTAAATGGTCATTTATAACCATAAAGTCTCCTGGTTTATAACTTAAATTTATTCCTCCTGCTGCATTTGTAAGTATAATATTTTTTATTCCTAATAGTGAAAATACTCTTATTGGAAATACTGTTTGTTTTATATCGTATCCTTCATAATAGTGAAATCTACCATTCATTGCAATGATTTCTTTACCTGATATTTTCCCAATAATTAATTCTCCTGCATGTCCTTCTACTGTTGATATTGGAAAATCTGGTATGTCTTTATAATTTAGAACTATTTTATCTTCAATTTCTTCTTTTAAAACACCTAGTCCTGAACCAAGAACAATTGCTGTTTCTGGCTTTTTTTCTCCTATTTTTTCTTTTATAAATTTAACTGCACCATTATAATTCATTGTTTTAACCCCCTATTAAATTATTATATTTATATAAAAATGCATATGTTTTTTACATATGCATTTTATATCTTTAATATATATTTTTCAAGCCATTAGACAGGAAAATTTGCCCTAAACAATTTTTCCTGTTTAAAGATTTTTTGTTTCTTCAAATCTTTTAATTTTTGCGGTTGTTGTTTTTACCATTGGCTCATTTGTTATTACTAGATTTTTTATGTGTTTATAGTTTGGTAGCTTTTTATTTATTTCTTTTATGTCATTCCAAATAATTTCTTTTAATTTTTCTTCTGATATATTCGGATATTTTTCTTTTACATATTCTTCGTTATATACTATTTTTACTGAAAGTAGTAAATCATCATCTTTTGGTTTTCCATATACCATACTCTCTGCTACATAACTTAAATTATTTATTAATAATTCTAATTCTTCTGGATATATATTTTTTCCGTTTTTTAGTACTATTACATTTTTCTTTCTACCTGTTATAAATACAAACCCATCTTTATCAATATATCCTAAATCACCTGTATGAAACCATCCATCTTTTAGCACTTCATCTGTCGCTTCTTTATTTTCGTAATATCCAAGCATTACATTTGGACCCTTTGCAATAAGTTCTCCTATTCCTTCTTCGTTTGGATCATCCACTTTTACTTCCACACTAGGCATTGAAACACCACATGATCCTAATTTCATTCTTTCTTCTGTTTCTGCAGTAAGTACTGGAGATGTTTCTGTTAATCCATATCCTTGTACTGTAAGAATTCCAAAATCATTAAATCCTTTAGCGACATTTTTGTCTATACCTGATGCACCACTTATTACAAATCTTATATTTCCTCCTAAATTATCAAGAATTTGTTTAAATAGTTTTCTTCTTATATCAATTCCTAATTTTAGTAAAAAATTGCTTATTTTTGTTCCAATTTTTATTGTTTTTGTTTTTCCTTGTTTTTCTACTTCTGCCATTATTTTTTTATACATTGCTTCTAAAAGTAATGGTACACAAACAAATACTGAAACTTTATATTCTTTAAGATTGCTTTGTATATATCTTAATCCATCACAAAAAACATTTGTTGCTCCTTTTGCTAAAAAAACTAAAAGTCCTGTTGATCCAAATGTATGATGGAATGGTAAAAATGCCATGTTTATATCTGTACTATAAATTTTTTCTACTTTATGTATGTCATTGATATTAGAAGTTATATTTTTATGTGACAACATAACTGCTTTTGACATTGATGTTGTTCCAGATGTAAATATAATTGTTGCCATTTTTTCTTCATCAATTTGTGCTTCTAAGTATTCTTTTCTTCCTTCTTTTAGAAGTTTTTTACCATTATTTAATAAGTCACTAAATTTTTTTATTTCTTCTTCTTCGATATTATCCATACAAATATATTCTTTTATTTGTATTTCATTGTTGTTTTTTGCTTTTTTCATTATTTCTAAATACTCTTTTTCAAATACTATGCAATCAGCTTTGCTTCTAACTAAGCAAGATATTATTTCTTCTTCCTTTAAACCTTTATCTAATGGAACTGTTATTCCAACACCATTTAGTACAGCGATATATGTAAGGGCCCATTCGTATCTATTTTTTGATATGATTGCTACTCTTTTTCCTTTTAAACCTAAATCTATTAGTGCTGTACCTAAGCTGTTCATTTCTTCTTGTAATTCTTTATATGTTATGTCTTTATATTTTACTTGTTTTCCCTCTTTTTCTTTAATTTTAAATGCTATATTGTTTGGATATAGCTCCACCGAATTATTGATTACATCCCTTAAATTTTTAGCAATTTTAATATTGCTTTCTTTTTTTGTTTTCATTTGTTCCTCCTTAATTTATCTAGTATCGAATACTAGATTACCACATACTTAATAATATGTCAATAAGTTGACTATATTCTTTAAAAATGATAAAATAATGTAAATTGTAATTTGAATGATTAAATTAATTTAAATCTGTAGGGGTCGCACCCCTGGGCGACCCTTAAATATTGATATGCGGGTCGCCGTGGGCGGCGACCCCTACAACGTTTGCAATTATTTTGTT
>CALXNI010000050.1 GCA_944389715.1 uncultured Clostridia bacterium
TTTTAAAATCTGTAGGGGTCGCACCCCTGGGCGACCCTTAAATATTGATATGCGGGTCGCCGTGGGCGGCGACCCCTACAACATTTGCAATTATTTTGTTTCTGGCGGACACAAGGCCCGCCCCTACAGATTTAAAATAAATTTACCCACACAAATTACAATTTGTATATTAATATAAATTAGTAAGAAAAGGAGAAGAAAATGAAAGAAATCAAAAATTGGACTAAATGGATATACTGGTTTACATTTGCAGTAGCAGTTATAATTGTTTATAAAACATTAGATAATTTTAATGACATATCAATGTGGTTTGGAAAATTATTATCAATCCTAATGCCATTTCTAATGGGAATATTGCTAGCATATCTATTTTACATACCATGTAAAAAAATAGAAAAATTATATAAAAAAATAAAATTTAAATTTATTAATAAAAGGGCAAGAGGGTTATCAGTAATTACAGTATATATATTGGCAGTTTTGCTACTAATTTTAATTATATATATATTAATCCCTGCACTATCAAAAAGTGTAATGGAACTTACAAGTAACCTGCCAGGATATTATCAAAATGCAATAAATTATATAAATAATCTGCCTGAAGATTCAATTGTAAAAAAGGAAACCATTCAAGAGGTTATAAATAATTTACAAAATATAGATATAACAAAAATTTTGAGCCTCGATAATATATCAGCATACATAAAAGGTGTAGTTGGTGTTGCAAGCTCAATTTTTAGCGTATTTGTAACTATAATTATGTCAGTATATGTATTATTAGAGAGAAGCCAGATTTTAGCATTTTTAAGAAAATTAAATTATGCTTTATTTAAAAAAGAAACAGCAAAGAGAATAGGTAATTACTTCAATAGAGCTAATGAAGTTTTCTTTAAATTTATATCAAGTCAAATACTAGATGGGATAATAGTAGGATTTATTGTATCTATTGCAATGTGGATTATGGGAATAAAATATTGGATTTTGCTAGGTTTCATGATAGGACTATTTAATATAATACCTTATTTTGGTGCAATTATAGGAGTAGCAATTGCAACATTGATCACAGTATTTACTGGTGGCTTTTCACAAGCAATATGGATGCTTATAGTAGTAGTAATTTTGCAACAATTAGATGCAAATATTATAAATCCTAGAATTATAGGAAGTGCTTTAAAATTAAGCCCAATTTTAGTAATCTTTTCAGTAACAGTATTTGGTGCATATTTAGGAGTACTTGGAATGTTTTTAGCAGTACCAATAATCGCTGTAATAAAAATTTTTGTAAATGATTTTATAGAATATAGAATTGCAAAGAAAACTTAAAATTTGCAAAACGGAGTAGATTTTATATTTTACTCCGTTTTAAAGTATAGTTCATAATAAGTTCATATTCGTTTGGTAATATATTTATGGAAAATTGTAAATAGTATATCATAATAGTAAATAAAATTTAGGGGAATAGTAATATGAGTTATATAGAATTAAAAGATGTTGTAAAAACATATAATAATGGAAAAGTAAGAGCAGCAGACGGGGTATCTTTTACAGGAGAAAAGGGAGAAATATTAGTTGTTGTTGGACCAAGTGGTGCAGGAAAGACTACTGTTTTAAATTTAATAGGTGGAATGGATAGTGTAACAGATGGTCAAATAATTGTAGATGGAAGAGATATAAGTAAATATAACGAAAAACAGCTTACAACATATAGAAGAAATGATATAGGTTTTGTATTTCAATTCTATAATTTAATACCCAACTTAACTGCAAAAGAAAATGTAGAGCTTGCAAGCCAAATTTGCAAAGATGCATTAGATCCTGTACAAGTATTAAAAGAAGTAGGACTAGAAAAGAGAATTGACAATTTTCCAGGGCAATTATCTGGTGGAGAACAGCAAAGAGTATCTATTGCAAGAGCAATCGCAAAAAATCCAAAACTTCTTTTATGCGATGAGCCAACAGGAGCATTAGATTACAACACTGGAAAAGAAGTTTTAAAATTATTACAAAATACAGCTAGACAAAAAAATATTACAGTTGTAATAATTACACATAATCAAGCAATAACACCAATGGCAGATAGAATTATAAAAATAAAAAATGGAAAAGTTAGTGAAAACAAGGTAAATCAAAACCCTATTTCAATTGACCAAATAGAGTGGTAGAATTGTAATTTAGAGGTTAGATATTAGAAATTAGAGATTAGAAATGTAGGGACGGCAATCTGCCGTCCGACTCATATCCAACCTCACACTTCACACCTCGCACCTCACAAAACAAATTCTAATTTAGGAAAGGAAATTTTAATGAAAAAGGCATATCTAAAGGATATTGTAAGAGAAATTAAAAGAACAAGAAAAAGATATATCTCTATTATTGCAATTGTAATATTAGGGGTTGCTTTTTATGTTGGAATAAATGCGTCAAGTCCAGATATGCTACGTACTTTTAACAAATATATAAATGATTATAATGTATATGACTTAAATTTAATGTCAACAGTTGGCTTTGATGATGATGATGCGGAAGAAATAGAAAAATTAGAAAACATTGATTATATAGAAAAGGTAAAATCAACATGTGTTGTTGTAGAAAAAGATGAAAAAGAGAGAGTTATAAATGTAATTTCAGCACCTAAAGAAGTAACAGAAAAAACAATAAATAAAATTGAAATGGTTGAAGGAACATATCCTACAGAAAGCAACCAAATACTTTTGGACAGTAAACTATCTGGAGAATATAAAATAGGGGAAACAATTGAATTTATTGATGCAGAAGCGGGAGATTTAGCTGATGTTTTCAGTACAACTAAATATACTGTTGTAGGTTTTGCCAACAGTCCCTTGTATGTATCAATGTCTAGGGGAAGCACAACTCTTGTAGATGGAACAGTTTCTGGATTTGCCATGGTTTTAGATGAAGCATTTTCTTTGGAGGAATACACAAATATTTATGCAAGAGTAAGTACAAATAATACTGATAGAACATCTGATGAATACATAGAAGAAATAGAAAAAATACAAGAAAACATAGAAGTTCAAACAGATAAATTAGCAGAAAGTAAACATGAAGATATACAAAAAGAAGCAGAAGATAAAATAGAAGAAGCAAAACAAGAAGTACAAGATGCAAAAGATGAACTTGATAATGCAGAAAAGGAAATAGAAGATGCAAAGCTCGAATTAGAAGATGCAGAAGATGAACTTGCTTCTCAAAAGCAGAGCTTTTATAACCAAATAAATAAATATGAAGACCAAATAGAATCTGGAGAAGAAACTTTAGCTTCTACTAAGGCTACTTTAGACAGTAAAGAAAAAGAACTAAACTCTGGATTAGAAGAGTTAGAATCAAAAGAAAAAGAGTTATTAGATGCAGAAAATAGTATTTTAGAAGCAAGTGGAATGCCTGATTTAAATACATATTTGGAATATTTAGAGAGCATTTCTGCACCACAAGAAACAATTGATAGCATAAAAAGTTTAATAAATGGAAAAGAAGAGATAAAAAGTCAAAAACAAACTCTAGAAGCGTATAAAAGTGAGCTTACAAGCGGAATAGAAGAATATAACAAGGGAGTAGAAGAATTAGAGGTACAAAAGCAAGAATTAGCAAATAGCAAAAAGACAGCTGAAAGCAATTTTAAAGCAGCAGAAAATGAAATAAATAATGGCTGGGAAGAACTTAAAGAAAATGAAACCAAATTTAATGATGAAAAAGAGTCAGCTCTCCAAGAGATAGAAGATGCAGAAGAAGAGATTACAGAGAATGAAAAAGATTTAGAGGACCTAAGTGTAAAAATATATGTATTAAATTTAGAAACTAATGAAGGATATGTTTCGTATAAATCTGATTGTGATTCAGTTGCAACAATAGGAAAAGTATTTCCAATAATATTCTTTTTAGTTGCAGCCTTAGTTTCATTAACAGCAATGACGAGAATGGTAGAAGAAAATAGAGGGAACATAGGAACTTATAAATCATTAGGGTATAGTAGACACCAAATTGCCCTTAAATATTTATTATATTCTATTACAGCAACTCTTTCTGGAATAATACTTGGAACAATAATTGGTTCATATACTTTGCCATGGGTAATTGCAGAAGCTTATGGAATTTTATATGGTACAATGCCAACAGTATTAATGAATATAAATATGGAATACACATTAATTGCAGGAATTGCTGCATTTGCTTCAACAACAATTGCTACAGTTCTTGCATGCTATAGAATTTTGAGAGCAACTCCAGCAAAATTAATGCGTCCTAAATCACCAAAAGAAGGCAAAAAAATATTTTTAGAGAGGATGCCATTTATTTGGAAACATTTAAAATTCACACAAAAAATAACTGCAAGAAATGTATTTAGATATAAAAAACGTTTATTTATGACGGTAATAGGAATTGCAGGTTGCACAGCATTAGTATTTACTGGATTTGGATTAAGAGATTCTATTGCGTCTATTGTGAGTAAGCAATATGGTGAAATAAGAAATTATGATTTTGAATTAACACTAAAAGATGAACTAACTGATAAAAAAATAGAAGAATTAAATTCATATATACAAGCTGAAATACCTTCTGCAACATATACTTATTTAAGGCAACAAACAAATGATGTTATGGCAAATGGTAATGAACAAAATGTTTATATTGTAGGAGTAGATAGTGAGGAAGAATTAAAAGATTTTGTAGACATGAGGGATAGAAAAACCAAGGAGAAAGTATCGCTTCAAAGTGATGGAATTGTAATAACAGAAAAATTATCTAAGTTGTTAAATGTTAATGTAGGTGACGAAATAACAATAGAAGTTGATGAAGATAACTTTAAAAATGTAAAAATAACAGGGATTATAGAAAACTACATTTACCATTATGTTTATATGGATAAAAGTGTATATGAGCAAATTTTTGAAGAAAAAATGATAGATAATCAAATGTATTTAAAAACAAATGATTTTTTAGACGAAGAAAGAGAAGAGCAAATTTCTAAGTATCTGTTAGAAAACGATGATGTTTCACAAGTATTAAAAATAAGTACTATTAGTGACAGCTTTAGTGATATGATAGGAAGTCTAGATATAGTTGTAATAGTATTAATTACGTGTGCTGCATTGCTTGCATTTGTTGTTTTATATAATTTAAATAGTATCAATATAGAAGAAAGAAAAAGAGAACTTGCAACAATAAAACTATTAGGATTTTATAATAAAGAATTATCAAGTTATGTATTTAGAGAAAATATTATATTAACAATAATAGGCGCTTTAATAGGACTTGGCTTAGGAGTTTACTTACTATTCTTTATAATTTCTACCGCTGAAATGGATATAGTAATGTTTGGAAGAGAAACATATATTACAAGTTATATATTTGCATTTTTAATGACAATGATATTTGCTATATTAATTAATTTGATAATGAATAAAGAACTTAAAAAAATAGATATGATAGAAAGCCTAAAAAGTGTAGAATAAAAAATTTATTCTACATTTTCAATATATATTGTATTATTATTATTAGAAACATCTTTTTGTGAAGTAAACGAACTTGCTACATATCCTGCAAAAAATCCTACTAAAAATACTATAATAACTAAAAGGGTAAATTTAATACTTTCTTGTTTTTCATATATTTCCTTATCATAAACTTTCATTAAACATCACTCCTTTTAATTGAATATAAATATATTATATATTATTATTTTAATTCTTTCAAGAATAAAATAAATAAATTGTAATTTATCTGAGAAGTGAGAAGTGGGATGTGGGATGTGGGAAATTAGGGTAAGCCTAACAAAGCCTAACCCTAGAAATCACACCTCACACTTCGCACCTCTCACCGCTAAAATACAAAATCTAATTTACAAATGTTAAAAAAAGATATATGATAGAAATATAATAACAATTTAAAGGAGAAAGCATATGAAAAAGTTTAGCTCATTAATTTATTTTATATTATTTATTATATATCAAGAATTTGTATTTTCATGTTTAATATATAAAGAATTTCCAAGTAGTTTTTGGCTAGTTGTTTTATTTTCTATACCTATTGCAATAGTGCTTAATATATTATCAAGTTTATTTAAAGAAAAGGGCAATAAAATAATTACATATGTTATAACAATTTTTTTGAGTATACTATTTGGAGCACAAATTGTATATTATAGTATGTACGAATCAATACTCTCATTTTATTCAATATTAAATGGGGGTCAAGTTACAGAGTTTATGGATGTAATTTTTGATATGATATTAAGAAACTGGTATGGAATACTGCTATTTATGATACCAATTTTAGTTTTAATAGTATTACATAAAAAGAAAATAATAACTTTTGAAAGACAAACTTTAAAAATTACACTAATAAAGATTATTGCTTTAGCATTAGTTCAATTAATTGCAATATTATGTGTAAATTTTATAAAACCAGATGATATATATTCAAACAAAAATTTATACTATAATACACATGTACCAAAACTTACTGCAAATAGAATGGGATTTTTAACAGCAATGAGATTAGATTTTCAGAGATTTGCATTTGGATTTGAAGAAAATTTGTGTGTAGAAGTATCAGCAAATGCTAAAAAGAATACAGAAGTTGAAGAATATAATATAACACAAATAGATTTTGATAAATTAATTGAAAATGAGAAAGATGAAACAATAAAAGAAATGCATGAATATTTTTCTGAGCAAGAACCAAGTAATAAAAATGAATATACAGGAATGTTTGAGGGAAAGAATTTAATTGTATTGGTTGGAGAAAGCTTTAGCTCTCTTGCAATAAGAGAAGATTTAACGCCAAATTTATATAAATTATATAATGAGGGATTTCAATTTGATAATTTTTACACACCAATATTTCCAGTTAGCACAGCAGATGGAGAATATATTACAGATACTTCGCTTATTCCTAAAGAAGGAGTATGGAGTTTTTTTGAGGTTATAGGAAATTATATGCCATATTCATATGCTAATGTATTTGAAAAATTAGGATATTCTTCAAATGCATATCATAATCATACAGCAACATATTATCATAGAGATAAGTATATAGAAACAATGGGTTATAATTCATATTTGGCAGTAGGAACTGGTTTAGAAGATAGAATGGATACAAGTAAGTGGCCAAATAGCGATTATGAAATGATAGATGTAACCATAAATGATTATATTAATAACGATAAATTTTTAGCTTATTATATGACAGTAAGTGGTCATTTAAATTATACTAAATCTGGAAATGCAATGGTATATAGAAACTGGGATGCAGTAAAAGACTTGCCATATTCTGATAAAGCAAAAAGTTATTTAGCAGCAAATATTGAACTAGATAAAGCAGTTGGAAGAATTTTAGATGAGTTAGAAAAAACAGGTAAATTAGAAGATACAGTAATAGTGATTAGTGGAGATCATTATCCATATGGCTTAACATTAGATGAAATAAATGAGCTTTCAACTTATGAAAGAGATGATACCTTTGAAAAGTATAGGATGCCACTTTTAATATGGAGCGGAAGCATGGAAGAGCCAATAAAAGTAGAAAAATTAGGCTCAAGTTTAGATATATTGCCAACAGTTTTAAATTTATTTGGTGTAGAATTTGATTCAAGATTATTAATGGGAAGAGATATTTTATCAGATTCTGACCCGCTAGTTATTTTTTCGGACAGAAGCTTTATAACAGATAAAGGAAAATACAATGCTGTAACAGAAAAATTTATTGCAAACGATGGAATAAAAATAGAGGATGCTTATATCAAAGAAATAAATAATATTATTTATAAAAAATTTGAGATATCTAGATTAATATTGGAAAATGATTATTACAGAAAGGTATTTCAATAAACAGGGAAAAAGGGGTCTGACCCCTTTTTCCCTGTTTTATTCAAAGAAATCATGTTTATTTTTTTTATCTAATTTTACATATACACTTAAATTGTTTTGGTTATCACAAGTAGCAAGGAATACTTTTTTAATATCAGTTATTCCCTGTTTTTTTAAGTTGTTTTCTAACCAATTTATATTATTTCCGGTTTTATCTAGATTTTCTTTAAGTAATACTCCATCTAAAATAACATTAATAACAATATTTTCTTGCTCTGGAGAGAGATTTAAATCTTCAGGAGTTGCAGGCCTTTTTAATGATTTAGCTAAAAAACTTATTTTCCCATTAGGTTCTAATATTGCAGTTTGAATATCACTTAAATTAAAATAACCATTAACTCTACATTCCATTAAAAAATCGTTTAAGTCTATTTTTGCTGATTTGAAATTTTTTCTATATAACCTTCCGTTATCAAGTAAAATCTTTGCTCTACCAGTAAAAAATCTACGCATATTTAGACTCTTACATGTTATATATGAAATAAATACAGTAACTAGTCCATATACAATCATAGCAACAACAGGTTCCATGAAATCATTTTCTAAAGAAGTTGCCATTTCAGCTGCAATAGAACCTATTGTAATACTTACAATATAATCAAACATAGTAAGTTGAGATATTTCTCTATTTCCCATTATTTTAGTTAGTACAAATAAAATTACTAAAGAGCCAAGAGATAATGAAATAATTTTAATAATATCCATGTAAAAAAATCACCTATGAATATTTTGACAAATTTGTTAAAATTTATGCAGTAATTAAGAAAATTGCAAAAATCATTTAATTGTAATATAATTATATAAATTGTAATTTGTTGTCTAGAGATTAGAGGTTAGAGATTAGAAATTAATTGCAAACATTGTAGGAGCGGGCCTTGTGTCCGCCCGAAACAAAATAATTGCAAATGTTGTAGGGGTCGCCGCCCACGGCGACCCGCATATCAATATTTTAGGGTCGCCCAGGGGTGCGACCCCTACAGATTTACAATTAATTT